>CAMLOA010000109.1 GCA_946481445.1 uncultured Devosia sp.
AGATCGGTATAGATGACGCCCAGCCCGTTGCAGTCCGGGCAGGCACCCTTGGAATTGGCCGAGAACAGGGAGGCCTCGACGCCATTGGCCTTGGCGAAGGCCTTGCGCACATTGTCCAGAATGCCGGTATAGGTGGCCGTGTTGGAGCGGCGCGAGCCGCGCGCCAGGTTCTGGTCGATGATGATGGTTTCCGGATAGGCGGCCGGCAGGCAGCCCTGGATCAGCGATGACTTGCCCGAGCCGGCAACCCCGGTGACGGCCGTGAGCACGCCCCGCGGGATGGCGACCGACACGTCCTTGAGGTTGTTGAGGCGGGCATTGGCGATGACCAGCGCATCGCCGCTGGTCCGGCGCACCCCATCCTTGATGGGCTGGTGCTTGCGCATATGCTTGCCGGTGAGCGTGCCCGACCCGAGCAGGCCGGTGAAATCGCCCTCGTAAACCACCTCGCCGCCCTTGGATCCGGCAAGGGGGCCCATATCGACCACATGATCGGCAATGGCGATCATGTCCGGCTTGTGCTCGACGATGAGCACGGTGTTTCCCTTGTCGCGCAGTTGGATCATGAGCGTGGCAAGGCTCCCCACATCGTGCGGATGCAGGCCCACCGAGGGTTCGTCGAAGACATAGGTGATGTCGGTGAGGGAGCTGCCGAGGTGGCGCACCATCTTGACGCGCTGGCTTTCCCCGCCCGAAAGCGTGGAGCTCTCGCGGTCGAGGCTGAGATAGCCCAGGCCGATTGTGACGAGGTTTTCCAGCCGCAGCGCCAGGGCATGCAGCATGGGGCCGACCTGGGGGGCATCGATGGCGCGGATGAAGGGGGCGAGGTCGGAGACCTGCATGGCCGACAGATCGGCAATGGACTTGCCATTGATGGTGCTGCCGCGGGCCGCAGCGTTGAGGCGCGTGCCCTGACAGGCCGGACAGGTGGCGCGGGTGAAGATCTTTTCGTATTCGCGCAACACATGCGGCTGCAGGCTCTCGGGATCCTTGCTGCCCAAACCCTTTTTCAGCTTGGCCACGACACCTTCATAGGTCAGGCCGATCTTGCCGACCTTGACCTTACGGCCATCATCAAGGTGGAAGAGGTTTTCCCGCTCCTCGGGCGTATAGTCCCGGATGGCCTTGTCGAGGTCGAACAGGCCCGAATTGGCGTAGATCTCCCAGTACCAGCTGTCGACGGCAAAGTCCTTGGGAAGGAGCGCCCCGCCGCGGAGGGATTTGGCTTCATCGACCACGGCAGACATGTCCATCGCGGCCACCTGCCCAATGCCTTCGCAATCGGGACACATGCCGCGGGGATCGTTGTAGGAATAGAGCGAGGGCGGTCCGAGCCGGGGCTCTGCCAGCCGGCTGAACAGCACGCGCAGCATCTGTGCCGCATCGGTCACCGTGGCCACTGTGGAGCGGGAATTGCCGCCCAGGCGCTGCTGGTCGACGATGATGGCGGCCGAGATGTTCTCGAGCTGGTCGGCGTCAGGCTGGCCATAGCGCGGCATGAATTGCTGCACGAAGGCCGGATAGGTCTCATTGATCAGCCGCTGGCTTTCGGCCGCAATGGTGCCGAAGACCAGCGACGACTTGCCCGAGCCCGAGACGCCGGTGAAGACCGTGATCTTGCGCTTGGGAATATCAAGCGAAACATTCTTCAGATTGTTCTCGCGGGCGCCGCGAATGATGATCGAGCCGTAAAGGTCCTGCGTCACGAAAAGCTCCTTGAACAGTCAGGCGAGGCATTCGACGGTAAAGCCGCCCGGTGCCGCGATGTAGAACGTGTAGGCGTGGTGGTCCGCCGGCGGCTCGAGGTCAAAGCCATCTGCCGCAAGGCGGGCATGGATTGCGTCGACGGCGGCCCGTCCCGGCTGGATGAAACCGATATGGAAATTGCCCGGATAGACTGCGTCCTTGCCCTTCATGAGCGCAAGGACCATGGAGTTGTCATCGGTGAGGAAGATCATGTTCCTGCCGCGCCGCCCCATTTCCCGCATGCCGAAATAGCGAATGAGGAATTCGGCTGCCCTGCCGGCATCGCTCACCGTCAGGTTGATGTGGTTGAGCGGCATGTCGTCCTCCTAGATGCTGGCCTTGCGGATGGCATTGCCGCCGATGGCGAGGCCGATGACCAGCGTGGTGGCCACGACCAGCGTGCCATAGAGCACGGTGGTGCTGAACAACTCGCCCGTGAACAGGGCACGTTCCGCCTCGATGAGATAGGTCAGGGGATTGAAGCGGCTGGCAATGTAGAGCCAGCCGGGGCCGGATTCGAGCGGCAGCAGCACCCCGCCCAGCAACATCAGCGGCAGGGCCACCGACTGGCTGACCATGTAGAAGAGCGAGGTATTGTCCTTGGCGGCAATGGCCAGGGCATAGGAGAGCGCAGCGACCCCGACGCCGAACAGGCCGAGCAGGACCAGGCCGAACAGCATCTGCAGCGGATAGAGCTGCAGGCCGAAGGGGATGGCGATGACGATCATCACCACCGCCTGGAAGAAGAGCGGGAACATTTCCTTGAGCGCCCTGCCCATGAGCAGGGCCGGCCGGCTCATCGGGGTGGCGAGGAAGCGTTCGAGCACGCCGCTCATCAGCTCCTCGGTGAGGCTCCAGCCCACCATGGCCGTGCCGAACAGGGTGAGCATGACCATCATGCCGGGGATGAACCATTGCAGCGGCGAAGCGCCCTCGATGCCGACATCGCCCAATAGCGGCACGAACAGCCCGATATAGAGCAGCGGCTGCACCAGGCCGAAGGCCAGCCAGACCCAGCCGGAAACCAGCGGGCGCATTTCGCGCACGAAAGACGTCTTCACGTCATAGAGAAAGTCCATTTCCGTTCTCCTCAATTTTTGTGGCGGCGGGACGCGCAGGCACCGGCGCCGCTGGCGGGGGAACCCCCTAGGCTGCGGCGGCCTCGGTTTCGCGCAGGGACCGACCGGTGAGGCCGAGGAAGACATCGTCCAGCGTCGGGCGGCGCACCGTGGCGGCGGCAATGTCAACCGCACGCTCATGCAGGCGCTTGATGAATTCGGGCAGCAGTGCCTCGCCTTCGCCGACAGTGACGGCGACGGTGCCGTCGGTGACGGTCACGTCGCGGGACTGGGGCAGGTTGGCGGCCAGTTCCGCAGCCGCCGGTGCATCCCCGTTTGATACCCGCACGGTGATGCGATCTCCGGCCAGATTGGCCTTGAGCCGCGCGGGCGTGTCGTCGGCAATGAGCTGCCCATTGTCCATGATCATCACCCGCTCGGCCATGGTGTCGGCTTCTTCCAGGTAGTGGGTGGTGAGAAAAATGGTCATGCCGGTCTGGCGGCGCAGCTTGAGCACATGCTCCCACAGATTGGCCCGGCTGTGCGGATCGAGCCCGGTGGAGGGCTCGTCGAGGAAGAGCAGGCTGGGGCTGTGCATGAGACCCAGGGCGATGTCGAGGCGCCGTTTCTGGCCACCCGAAAGCGTGCTGCCGATACGGTCTTCCATACCGCTGAGCTCCAGCATGCCGATCAACTCATCGGCGCGCTTCCTGGCCTCGGCAGGGCGCATGCGCATGGCCGCTCCCTGTGTCAGCAGTTCGTCGCGCATCTTGTAGTACTGCCCGGCGCCGCTCCCCTGGCCGACATAGCCGATCCGCCGCCGCACGCCCGCCGGATCGGCGGAAATGTCGGAGCCGGCGACCCGGGCCGATCCGGAGCTGGGGGGCAGGAGCGTGGTCAGCATGCGGACCGAGGTGGACTTGCCCGCGCCATTGGGGCCGAGAAAGGCCACCAGTTCGCCTTCCGCCACGTCGAGGCTCAGGCCCCGGACGGCTTCCACAACGCCTGCCTTGGTCTTGAAGCTGCGCGTGAGATCGCGTGCATGGATCATCTGTGTCCCCTTGTTCGAGTGCCTGAGGCCACGATGCATCAGCCTGCTGACACGACGCGTCAGCAAACGGGATTTCGACATGGCTCTCGACTTATCGGCGCGCAACACCTACAACTCTGTGCGCCGTACAAGGTTTATGCCTATACTATGTGCGGTGTAAAGAGTTATTTTGAGCGGAGGCTTCATGGCCGAGGAGATTGCGGGGCGCGGAGACCCGATCCGGACGCTGGAGCTGATGTGGGGCAAGGCCCCGGCGCCAAAACGCGGACCCAGATCGCGTGTGCGGGTCTCGGACCTGGTGGCTGCCGCCGTGCGCATTGCCGATGCCTAAGGCATCGAAGCCGTGTCGACGCGCCGCGTGGCGGAGGCTGTGAGCATTTCGGCGATGAGCTTTTACACCCACATCCCCGACAAGGCAGTGCTGCTCGACCTGATGCTGGATGCCGTGGCGAGCCCGGGACAGGGCGAGCCGGTCATCCCCCCGCCGGTTCCCCAGGGGCACGAGGAGGCGGTGGTCCCGCCCCCTGTTCCGCCTGCCGGGGCGCCACAGGAAGGGCCTCTGTTTTCGCCGGACCAGTGGCGGGACAATGTGCGCATGGTGGCGCGGGAGTTCCGCAAATTCTACCTGGCCCATCCCTGGGTGCTGCAGGTGGCAACGCACCGCCCGGTCATGGGACCCAATACGATGCGGGCCTACGAATATTTCCTGGCGGCCTTCGATGGGCTTGGCCTGAGCGAAGTGGAAATGGACCTCAGTGTGACCATGGTGGCCAATTATGTGCACGGGGCGGTGCGCGACCTGGCGCGGGCCAGCTTGGTCAAGGCCATGACCGGCCTCAGCGACGACGAATGGTGGCATCGCATCGCGCCATTTCTCGAAACCATCGACTATTCGCCCTATCCGGTCGCCAGCCGGGTCGGGCCCGTGGTGGGCGAGCTCTACGGGCTGGGCGACCCCGAGCGCGCCTTTGATTTCGGACTGGAGCGCATCCTGGACGGGCTGGCACTCCTGATCGCCAGCAAGGCCGCGCCGGGCTAACCCGGCGCGAGGAAGCCGGCAACCACGGGCGCAATGACGGCGGGATCGAACTGGTGGCCCTGGCCCGGCAGCGTCCGGCGCTTGGCGCTGGAAAGGCCGGACGCAACCCAATCGGCACCCGCCCGCATGAAGGGGTAGCTGGCGTCGCCGTCGAGCACCAGCACCGGAGCCGAAACCTCTTTCCACCGTGCCGGCGGCGTGTCGGCGGCGCGGGCCTCGGCCAGGATGCGGTAGTCGTGTTCCAGCGTCAGCCCCACAGCCTCGAAGGCGGGCCAGGCCGGCCCCTGACGGAAAGCCGCGAGTTCTTCGGGCGGCATGCCCACCCCGCCGAGGAATTGCATCATCATGTCGGCCGCCCTGCCCTGCGCCGCCAGCGCGGCCATCTCCGCATGGTCGGCCTGGTAGCTCTGGACGCTGGTGGCCGGGTCTATCGGCGGTTCGTAGAGGACGGTTCCCATGACCCGGCCGGGAAGCGCCGCGGCGGCTTCCAGGGCAAGCACGGCGCCCGAGGACATGCCGAAGAGATAGCCCGACCCGCCATGCGCATCGAGCAAGGCGGCAATATCGTCGACCTCGCGCGCCACCGCATAGGGCGCGACATCGGTGGATTCGCCGCGCCCGCGCCGGTCGAAACAGATGACAGTGAAGTGGCCGGACAGCAGATCGGCCAAGGCCGGCATGAGGTCGGGGTCCACCGCACGATATTGGGTGGCGCCGGCCACAAGAACCAGGGCAGGACCATGGCCGCGGCTGTCATAGCCAATCACGGCACCATCCCGGGACACGACATGGGGCATCAATCATCCTCCTTGAACCAAGCCTTCACCCGTCACGACGGACGAGGGCAGGAGGATTGGACATGGCGGGCAAAAAAATCGCCGCCCGGAGGGGCGGCGTGCAGGGTCAGTGATGACGATGCGAAACTAGAGGACCAGGCCGCTGGCATCGAAGAGATGGGCGCGGACCGGATCGATATAGGCGGCCACCGTGCTGCCCAGCTCGACCGGCCGCTGACCTTCGAGCACGATGGTCATGGGCTGGTTGTCGGCAGTGTTGGCATAGACCACGGTCTGGCCGCCGAGATTTTCGACCAGGTCCACCTTGAGATCGGCCAGCTTCACGCGGCCATCACCGGGCGACAGGGTGATGTGCTCGGGACGGATACCCAGGGTCGTTGCTCCGCCGGCAGGGCGATCGAGCGACACAAGGCTTCCGGCGGTGCGCACGCCATTGCCCTCGGCCGTCGCAGCCAGGAAATTCATCTTGGGAGAGCCGATGAAACCGGCCACGAACAGGTTGCGCGGATTGTTGTAGAGTTCGAGCGGCGCGCCGGCCTGCTCGACCACGCCCAGGCGCAGCACGACGATCTTGTCGGCCATGGTCATGGCCTCGACCTGGTCGTGGGTCACGTAGATCATGGTGTTACCCAGATCGTTGTGGAGCTTGGCGATCTCGACGCGCATCTGCACGCGCAGTTCGGCATCGAGATTGGAGAGCGGTTCGTCGAACAGGAAGATCTTGGGTTCGCGCACGATGGCGCGGCCGATGGCGACGCGCTGGCGCTGGCCGCCCGAGAGTTGCTTGGGCTTGCGCTGCAGCAGCGGCACGATCTGCAGGATCTCGGCAGCGCGCATGACGCGCTCCTTGATCTCGGCCTTGGGGGCGCGGGCGGTTTCGAGGCCGAAGGCAAGGTTCTGGTAGACGCTCATATGCGGATAGAGCGCATAGGACTGGAACACCATGG
>CAMLOA010000110.1 GCA_946481445.1 uncultured Devosia sp.
CTTTGTCCCCCAGACAAATGCGCTACCAGGCTGCGCTACGCCCCGACTGCGCGGAGACATAGAGAAACAGGTGTTTTGGCGCAACCCCGAATTTTTGGCGCATGCGAACAAACTGCGATTTCGCAGCCGCCGGTTGGACGCGGCAGCGACACGCTCTGCAACCTATTGGCCACATCTCCGTTAGAACGCTGCGGCAAGAAGGGGGAACCGTGACGACGATAGTAGAGGGCGATCTCGCCCATATCTTTCCTGGCACCAGCGAGATGGCGCGGCTGATGCGGGAACGGGAGTGGGCCGCCACGCCGCTTGGGGATCCCCGCCAGTGGCCCGATGCTCTCAAGATCCCCCTGGGCATGCTGCTGACATCCCGATTCGAGATGTGGCTCGGCTGGGGGCCGGATCTGCATTTCTTCTACAATGACGCCTATATTCCCACCCTGGGGATCAAGCATCCGGACATGCTCGGCCGGCCATTCCGCGAGGTATGGGCGGAGGTCTATGACGACGTTGCCGACCAGGTCGAGCGCGTGCGCGCGGGCGAAGCGACCTGGAACAAGGCGCTGCTCCTGCTGCTGGAGCGCAGCGGCTATCCCGAGGAGACCTATCACAGCTTTTCCTACAGCCCGCTTTTCCAATCGGATGGCAAGGTGGGCGGGCTGCTTTGTGTCGTCACCGAGGAGACTGCCAGGATCATTAGCGAACGCCGGCTCGAAACCCTGCGCCAGCTCGGGCTTGCCCTGGCCACCGCCACGGACAAGCCGGCCATACACGATGCCGTCCGGTCCGCCTTTTCGACCAACCAGCGCGATTTCCCCTTTGTAAGCCTGCACTTCGCGGGCGAAGAGCCCTGCCCGCAAGCCGTCCTTGCCGGTGTGACCCCGGCCACGGCCAGCCTGGAGGGCACGGTCTTCGACCTGCCACAGACGGCGGACTGGCCCTGCGGGGACTGGGGCCGGCCACCAACCAAGGCGCTTGCCATCGCCATACCGGATATGGGCTCGCATGAAAGCGCCGGCGTGCTGGTCCTGGGGCTCAATCCCTATCGCGGCGACGATCCCGATGTGCTCAACGTGGCGCAGCTGGCCGCAGGCCAGATCGGCGCCGCACTCGCCAACACGGTGGCGTTGACCAATGAGCGGCGCCGCGCCGACCGCATCTGGAGCGTGTCGCGCGACATCATCGTGGTCATCGATTCCGCTGGCAGGCTCCAGTCCGTCAGTCCGTCCTGGACACGCATTCTCGGGCATGAGCCCGAACAGGTGATCGGCCGGCACTTCAGCGAGTTCCTGCATCCGGACGATATCGCCTCGACCGATGAGGCGATGGCCCGCGCCTTGGAGGACCAGGAACTAGGCAGCTTCGATAACCGCTATCGCGCGGCCGATGGCAGCTACCATAACCTCGAGTGGCACACGACGCCCGAGGAGGGGCTGGTCTACGCCTATGGACGCGACGTCACCGAGCGGCGCCAGGTCGAGGTGGCCCTGAGCGAAAGCGAGGAGCAGTTCCGCCACCTGGTGCAGGGCGTTACCGACTACGCCATCTTCATGCTGGACCTGGAGGGGCGGGTTTCGAGCTGGAACGAAGGCGCTCGGCGCATCAAGGGCTACGAGCCGGACGAGATCATCGGCGAGCATTTCTCGCGCTTCTACACCGAGGAAGACCGCGCCAATGGCGAGCCGGTTCGCGCCCTCGAGACGGCGCGAAGCGAAGGCCGATTCCTGGCCGAAGGCTGGCGGGTCCGCAAGAACGGCGAGCGGTTCCGCGCCAGCGTGGTCATCGACGCCATCCGCGATGACCAGGGCCGGCCGATCGGCTTTGCCAAGATCACCCGGGACATCACCGAGCGGGAGCAGGCCCAGCGCGAACTCGAGTCCGCGCGGGAGGCCCTGTTCCAGTCGCAGAAGATGGAGGCCATCGGCCAATTGACCGGTGGCGTCGCGCACGATTTCAACAATCTGCTGATGGCGGTGATGAGCAGCCTCGACCTGCTGCGCAAGCGCCTCCCCTCGGACCCGACGCTGCACAGGCTGCTCGACAATGCGCGCGAGGGCGCCCAGCGCGGTGCGACGCTGACGCAGCGCATGCTGGCCTTCGCCCGCCGGCAGGACCTGAACCTCGATCAGGTGGACGTCGTACAACTCCTGGCCGGCATGAGCGACCTGGTGCAGCGGTCCATCGGGCCGGAATGGCCGATATCCACGCGCTTCCCCCTGAAGCTGCCGGCCGTTCGCGCCGATGCCAACCAGCTCGAAATGGCGTTGCTCAACCTGATCGTGAATGCCCGCGATGCCACCCCTGGCGGCGGACCGATCGTGATTTCGGCTTCCTGCGAGGACATCGGCGACAATTCGGCCCTCAACCTGGCCAAGGGAAGCTATGTGCGCCTGGTGGTGAGGGATCGCGGCATGGGGATGAATGCAGAGACCCTGCGGCGGGCCACCGAACCCTTCTTCACCACCAAGGGTGTCGGCAAGGGAACGGGCCTGGGCTTGTCGATGGTTCACGGCATGACCCAGCAGTTGGGCGGAACGTTCGAGATCGACAGCCAGGTGGGCGAAGGCACCAGCGCCGTCCTCTGGCTCCCCGTCGCCCGTCCTGAGCCTGCCACGCTCACGCCGGTCACGCGGGATGCGCACAAGCCAACCGTGTCCGGCCTCACCATCCTGGTCGCCGATGATGATGCGCTGGTCCTGATGAATACGGTAGCCCTGCTCGAGGACCTCGGGCACGAGACCATCGAGGCGCATTCGGGGTCGGATGCGCTGGCCAAGTTCCGCATGCGGGACGATATCGATCTCGTCATCACGGACCAGGCCATGCCGGGGATGACAGGCACCGAACTCATCGTTGCGATCGACAATGTCCGCGCGGGCGTTCCTGCCATCCTCGCCAGTGGCTATGGCGAAGGGATCGACGTGAAGGGCCGCGACATCGAGCGCCTCGGCAAGCCCTTCGACCAGCCGCAGCTGGCGCGCTCGATCGCGCGCGCCGTGGAGCGCTGAGCGCTCCCCCGCCCTTCCTACGCGACCGCCTCCATTGGCCTCGCGACCCGGAAGTCCGCGCGACGTTGGGCGCTGGCGGCATAGAACGCGGCCAGGCGCTCATCGACCGCCTGCGCGTGCCTCAGACACTCCGCAAGTTCATCCTCCCCCGGGTCATCCTCGGCCCAGGCGGCGACCAGCGCCAGATGGCTTTGCTCCAGCGCGCGGAAGGCGTCCGAGGCCGCGCAGCCGGCATTTCCGACGAGCAGGTGGATCGGCTCGGGAACACTGATGCCCTTGAGGGTCAGCGTGCCTGCCGAGAGATAGGCGAAGTCGGGTGCGGCCTGCCGCGTTTCGGCCGTGACCAGGATGTCGTAGCCCACAATCTTGCAGGCGTTCTCGAGCCGGCTCGCCGTGTTCACGGTGTCACCGATGCACGAATAGTCGAAGCGGGACTCAAAACCCATATTGCCCACCAGCGCCGGACCGGTGGAGAGGCCAATGCCGATGGCGATCTGTTCGGAAACCTCGCCACTGGCATTGAGCCGCGCCAGCGCGGCACGCATATCCAGCGCCGCGTCGCAGGCGCGATCCGCATGGCGGTCGACATCGACCGGCGCGTTCCAAAAGGCCATGATGGCATCGCCCATGAACTTGTCGATCGTGCCCATATGGGCAACGATGGCGGCCCCTAGACCGGCAAACAGCCGGTTGAGGATATTGACCAGCTCCGTCGGGGGCAGCCGTTCGCTCAGCGGCGTGAAGTTGCGCACATCCGAAAACATCACTGTCAACTCCCGCACGTCGCCCCCCAGCTTGAGCAGGTCGGCATTGCGCTCGATTTCCGCCATCAGCGAGGGCTCGACATAGTGGGCGAAAGCCTTGCGGATGCGCCGCTTGTCGGCATCGGTCACGGCGAACTGGTAGAAGGCCATGGCGGCATAGACGACCAGCGCGGCAAACAACGCAAAACTTGGATCAACCAGGACCCCGAAGCGCGAGAAGGCCAGCCAGCTGCCCAGCACTATGGCCGCGGCCATGGCCAGGGAAACGGCCAGCCCCACCAGCGGACCGGAGACCTGCAGCATCACCACAATGGCAAGCCCGACCATGGCGATGGTGAGGAGCTCCAGGCCTTCGACCCAGTCGGCCCGGTGAAGGAAGACCCCGGTCAGCATCTGCTCGAGGGCCTGGACGTGAATGGAAACGCCCGGCACGGCCTCGCCCAGGGCGCTGGCCCGGATGTCGAGCAGTCCGGAGGCCGATGCGCCCACGAAGACGATATGTCCGGACACGAGCGGCTCCAGCGTCGCGAACTCATCGGCGAGCAGGTTCTGCGCCGAGACGGACATGGTTGGCTCGAGCTGGCGATAGTAGAGCCACATCTCCCCTTCGGGGCCGGTGGGGACGGTAAAATCGCCGACGCGGACCGCGGCGACAGTGCCTGCGCCTGCCGTGTCGCCCAACACGACGAAGGTGGACACGCCAAGCGCGACTCGCAGGGCCTCGAGTGACAGGGTGGGCAGGGGGGCTCCCGGCCCCGCCCACAACAGGGGCAAGCGGCGGGCGACACCGGCCCCGTCGCGATCGAGGCTGGCGACACCCAGCCCGTCAGCCGCCCCGAGCAGCAGCGGCAGCGGCGAGGCCGTGCCATCCAGTTGCGGCAGGTTGGGCAGCGGGTCGGCACCGGTCATGGCGAAACCGGACTTGGGTGCAGGCGCTGGCGCCCCCTGCCCGGACCGGCTGAGCACGACCACGCTGTTGGCACTGGCCAGGGCCTTGGCGAACTGGGCGTCATAGTCCTCTCCCGTCACCGCAGAGAGGCGGTCAGGCTCGCTGAACAAGACGTCGAAAGCGACGACTGCGGCGCCCATGTCCGTGAGGCGATCGGCGATCAGGGCCATTGTCGCGCGCGGCCAGGGCCATTGACCGAACGCGGCCAATGAAGGCTCGTCGATGTCGATGATGCGGATCGGCAGGCCCACCGGGGCCGGACGCGGCTGGATCTGCTGGAAGACGTCGAACGTCGTTTCGCGTACGGTGCGCACGGCAAAGGGGTCGGCAGCGCGCAGCAGCACAAGGAACACGACGAGGGCCGTCCCGAACAGGATTGCCGGAAGACGCCTGCGCAGCATTGCGGTCAGTAGACGGGCGAGAGGTGCCGGCGCGACGACGTGGCCCCGGGCCGGCATCGCACCTCGCGGCGGAAATCGGTGGGCGACATGCCGGCAACCTTGCGGAACGACTTGTTGAAGGCGCTGAGCGAACCGAAGCCGCTGTCCATCGCCACCTGCAGGATATTGGTGTCATCCTGCATCAGCATGGCCTGGGCATAGCTGAGCCGCATGAGGTTGACATAGTCGTTGAGCGTCATCCCGGTCGACTTCTTGAAGACGTTCATCGCGTATTTGGGATGGACGTCGGCAGCCACGGCAATGTCGGTGGAGTCGATCTCCTCGCGGAAATTGTCGGCAATGAAGTCGCAGATGCGCACCACGATGGGCGAGGTGTGATGGTCCAGCCCGCCCGAGTCATGCACGCTTTCCCCCGGTTGCAGGGAATAGGCGTCGAAGCGGATGCGCTCGATGCGCAGCAGCAGTTCGTCGACGGCGACGCTGGCCTTCATCGGGTCGCCAGAGCGGGCATACTGGTTCCATCGCGAAAAGTTGACCGGGTCGGAGGCGTCGGTGGCCTGGGTCACCAGCGTGGCCCCCTGCATCAGCCGGGACTGTACGTCCTGCGGCAGGCGCAGCCGGAAGAAATGCACCAGGGGCAGGTGACCGCCGGCATAGACCAGGTCGTCCGAGGCGTCGTCCAGCCAATGGGGCAGTCCGCCCCAGAACAGGGCCAGGTCGCCCGCATTGAAGCGGATATCATACCCGCTCATCTGGTAGTGGGCCCAGCCCTTGACGATGAAATTGACTTCCACTTGGGCGTGCCAGTGGGCCGCCCGCATCAGCAGGGGTGCAGCGTGGAACATGCGCAGTTCGGTGGGGAGGCCCTCCACCCCATTGGCTTCCGGAACGTAATACGCCCGCTGCTCCATCTTACTTTCCGCCAACTCCGCATACCCGTTGAATGGGACGCCGCACCATAAGTGGATAGCTTAGGAAGCGCTCGACACAAGAGCAAATGAAAAGGGAGGAATACATGTATCGCACCACATCTCTGTGGCGGAACTCGGTCGCCGTCGCACTGGCCGGCGTCAGCTTCTTCAGCGTTTCTGCCGCTTCGGCCCAGGAAATTACCGTCTGGTGCTGGTCGCCTGAATTCAATGGCGCCGCCATGCAGGCCGCTGCCGAAGCCTACGCTGCCATCAATCCGGGCGTGACCATCAACGTCGTGGACTTCGACAAGGGCGCGCTGGAACAGAAGCTGCAGACGCAGCTGGCCGCCGGCATTACCGACGACCTGCCCGATATCGTGCTGATCGAGGACTACGGCGCCCAGAAGTACCTGCAGTCCTTCCCCGGCGCTTTCGAGCCGCTCAATGCCCACCTCGATTACTCGCAGTTCGCGCCCTACAAGGTCGAGCTGGCGACCGTCGGCAGCGACACCTATTCCCTGCCCTTCGACTCCGGCGCGACCGTGCTCTACTACCGTACGGACCTGCTGGCCGAGGCTG
>CAMLOA010000111.1 GCA_946481445.1 uncultured Devosia sp.
AGGGCGAGAGCTTTGCCCTGGTGGGAGAAAGCGGCTCGGGAAAATCCACCATTCTGCGCGCCATAGCAGGCCTTGCGCCGGACTGGACCGGTGGCATTTCCGTCATGGGCCGGGTGCGCAGCCACGGCGTCGACCGTACCGTGGCGCGGCAGGTGCAGATGGTGTTCCAGGACCCTTATGGCTCGTTGCATCCCCGCAAGACCATCGACGCGACTCTGAGCGAACCGCTGGCCATCCATGGCCTCTCCAACCAGGACGAGCGGGTGGAAGCCATGCTCAAGGCGGTGGGGCTCGACCAGCGTTTCCGCTTCCGCTTTCCGCACCAGCTTTCTGGAGGACAGCGCCAGCGCGTCGCCATTGCCCGCGCGCTGATGCTGGAGCCCAAAGTGCTGCTGCTGGACGAGCCGACCTCGGCGCTCGACGTGTCGGTGCAGGCCGAAATCCTCAACCTGCTCAAGCGCCTGCGGCGGGAGCAGAACCTCACCTACCTGCTGGTCACGCACAATCTGCCGGTGGTGAGCTTCCTCTGCGACCGGCTCGCCGTGATGCGCCATGGCCGGATTGTGGAGGTCGCCAGTGTCGACCAGCTCAAGCGGGGCGACCTAGAGGATGCCTATTCCCGCGAATTGCTGGCGGCAACGCTGGCATAGATGACGTTTCAAGGACTTTTCATGACCGACCATTCCGCCGCCATCGCCCGGTTCGACGCCGCCATTGCCCAGGCCCTGTCCGGCGACGCCGCCTTCGCCGCGCTGCAGGCGCTGGCCCAGGACACGGTCGGCGTCAAGCTCTTCACCTTCATGACGGTGGACATGGAGGCCGAACTGGCGCGCCGGGCCTATACGAGCGACCCGGCCAACTATCCCACATCGGGCACCAAGCCGATCCGCTACGACAGCTGGTTCGACATCGTGCACAAGGAGCGCCGCTATTTCGTCGCCAACACCATTGCCGACATCGCCAAGGTGTTTCCCGATTACGAGTTGATAAACGCGCTTGGCTGCCAGAGCGTGGTCAACATGCCGGTGGTGCTGGGGGGCGAACTGGCAGGCACGCTCAACATGCTCGATGTCGAGGGTTACTACACCCCCGAGCGGGTCGAGACGATCCGGCAGGTCCTGGCCGTGCCCGCCAAGCTGGCCGCGCTGATCGCCCGGCAAACCGGCTCAGGCCACGCCTGACGGCTCCTCGCTGGTGACGCAGTAGATGCCGTAAAGGGTTGCCAGCACCTGGCTGACCTCTTCGGAGGCCAGAGCGTAATAGACCTGCTGCCCCTCGCGGCGTGACCTGACAAAGCCCAGCGCCCGCAACTTTGACAGGTGCTGGGACAGCGGCGATTGCGCCAGATCCACCCGCGCCTCGAGTTCTCCCACATTCATGTCCCTTTCCAAGAGGCTGCACAGGATCAGCAACCGCTTGGGATTGGCCATGGCTGCGAGGAGCCGGGTAGCCTCATCGGCTTTCGCCTCGAGTCTTTCAAATTCCATCTTGATCATATTAGAATGTTCTAATATATGAACCTCTGTCGGCGCAAGGGCGTTTTTGCCCAGCGCCTGTCTCCGAGGAGGTTCGCATGAGAATCAACATTGGCACAACAGACCGTCTGATCCGCGTCGTCGCCGGCGCCCTGCTCGTGCTGCTGCCCTTGCTGCCCGGCCTGGCGCTGTTTGCTGACCCGGCCTGGTTCTGGACCTCCCTTATCCTCGGCGCCGTGCTGCTCGTCACCGGCACGGTCCGCTTCTGTCCCCTCTATGCCCCCTTCGGCATTTCCACCCACAAGGCTCCCAACCGATGACGGAATTCACCCCTCTCATGTCGCTTAGCGGCGGCGTGCTGATCGGCCTATCCGCCGTATTGCTCATGGCCTTTCATGGCCGCATCGCCGGCATGACCGGCATTCTCACCAGCCTCCTTCCCCCGACCGCGTCCGACTGGACCTGGCGCCTGGCCTTTCTGGTTGGCGCGGTGGCCGCACCCATGCTGATCACCAGCTTTTCGGGCGATGCCGTAGGGTTTGAGAGCCCGGTTCCTACGCCCTGGCTCATCGTGAGCGGACTCATTGTGGGCGCTGGTGCCTTTTTCGGCTCCGGCTGCACCTCGGGCCATGGAGTGTGCGGCATTGCCCGCCTGTCGCCGCGTTCGCTGGTTGCCACCGCGACCTTCATGGCGACCGCCATTGCCACTGTCTTCGTCATCCGTCACGTGCTGGGGGCCTATTGATGCAGCGTACGATACTTGCCGGCGTCATCGGCCTGCTTTTCGGCAGCGGCATTGCCCTGTCCGGCATGGCCAACCCGGCCAAGGTGCTCAACTTCTTTGATATTGCCGGGCAATGGGACCCATCGCTGGCGCTGGTGATGGGGGGTGCGCTCCTGGTCACGGCCATAGGCTACCGGGTCGTGCTCCGCAGGGACAGACCCGTCTGCGAGACGCGGTTCCACCTGCCCACCAATCGCAGGCTCGACATGCCGCTGGTGGCCGGTTCGGCCACGTTCGGCATCGGCTGGGGCATTTCCGGCTTCTGCCCCGGCGGCGCCATTCCGGCCCTGGGCCTGGGCGAAGGTTCGGCCTGGATCTTTGTCGGGGCCATGCTGGCGGGTCTCGCCGGCGCCCGTTTCGCCAAGCTCGCGCTCGAGGCGCGCGCTACTCAAACAGCCTGAAAGGAAGCAGTCATGGATATGACCACCCTCCCCTTCACCCCGGACCTGACCGTCCGGCCCGAAGTCACCGCCTTCTTCGATGCACCGACCAACACCATCAGCTACGTGGTCAAGGACCCGGGTAGCAATGCTTGCGCCGTCATCGACTCGGTCATGGACATCGACTATGCCGCCGGCCGCATCACCTATGACGGCGCCGACGCCATCATCGCCTTCATCGAGAAGAACAATCTCAAGCTCGAATGGCTGATCGAAACCCATGTCCATGCGGACCACCTGTCGGCGGCGCCCTATATCCAGGGCAAGCTGGGCGGCAAGCTGGGGATCGGGGAGAACATCACCATCGTGCAGGAGACCTTCGGCAAGGTCTTCAATGAAGGCACCGAGTTCCAGCGCGATGGCAGCCAGTTCGACCGGCTGTTCAAGGACGGCGACAGCTACCAGATCGGCGGGCTCACCGTGCATGTCCTGCATACGCCGGGCCATACGCCGGCCTGCATGACCCATGTCGTGGGCGATGCCGCCTTTGTCGGCGACACGCTGTTCATGCCCGATGGTGGTTCGGCCCGCGCCGACTTCCCCGGCGGCGACGCGCGCACGCTCTACCGCTCCATCCAGCGCGTGCTGAGCCTGCCGCGCGAGACACGCCTGTTCATGTGCCACGACTATGGCCCGAATGGCCGCGACATCCAGTGGGAGACAAGTGTGGGCGACGAGATCGACCACAATATCCATGTGGGTCACGGCACCGACGAGGACGCGTTCGTCAGGATGCGCGAAGCGCGGGACGCCACGCTGGCAATGCCCAAGCTCATCATCCCCTCACTGCAGGTGAACATGCGCGCCGGCCAGCTGCCGCCCCGCGACAGCGACGGCAAGGTCTACCTCAAGGTTCCCGTCAACGGACTCTGAGCCACCCGCAGCCCCCGCGCCTGCCGAAGGCGGCGAGCCTAACCAGAAAGACAATCCAATGTTCAACTTCCTCAAGCCCAAGAGCAACACGATGAACGTCCGCAAGATCGACGACAATTTCGCCATTACCGGCCAGATCACGCCCGAGCAGGTGAAGGCCATTTCCGACGCCGGCTTCAAGGCCATCGTCTGCGCCCGGCCCGACAATGAGGAGCCGGGCCAGCCGGCCTTTGCCGACGTGGCCCGCGAAGCCGAAAAGCATGGCCTGCTGATCGCCCATATCCCGGTGTCCGGCATGCTGGGCGAAGGCCAGATCATCCGCTTCCATCAGGCGATGGAACAGATGCAGCGCCCGGTGCTGGGCTATTGCCGCTCCGGCATGCGCGCCGGCAGCCTCTACGCGACCCTCTCCAAGTAAGAGCCGATGTCTATCAAGACCTACTTCCCCATCCTCGACTGGGGCCGGCGCTACAACCGGCAGACCCTGACGCACGACCTGGTTGCGGCAGTCATCGTCACCATCATGCTGATCCCCCAGTCCCTGGCCTATGCCCTGCTCGCCGGGCTGCCGCCGGAAGTGGGCCTTTACGCCTCCGTCCTGCCGCTGATCGCCTATGCGATACTGGGCACGTCCACCGCGCTGGCGGTCGGGCCGGTGGCGGTCATCTCGCTCATGACCGCCGCGGCGGTTGGGCGTGTGGCGGCAGAAGGGACCACAGACTATGCCAGCGCCGCCATCCTGCTCGCAGCCATGTCGGGCATCATGCTGGCTCTGATGGGCCTGTTCCGGCTGGGCTTTGTCGCCAACTTCCTGTCGCATCCGGTCATATCGGGCTTCATCACCGCCTCGGGCCTGATCATTGCGACCAGCCAGGTCGGCGGGTTGCTTGGCATCAAGACGGAAGGCCACGCCATGCCCGACCTGATCGGGTCGATCATCGTCCATATCGGTGAAATCCACTGGCCGACGCTGTCGGTGGGGGTGGCGGCGCTGGCCCTGCTGCTCTGGATCCGGCTCGACCTCCGGAACTGGCTCACCCGCTTCGGGGTACCCAAGGGCATCGCCCAGATCATCGTGCGGGCCGGTCCGGTGCTGGTGGTGTTTCTCACCATGGCCTGGTCGGCGCTGGCCGGTCTGGGGGACCAGGGCGTCGCCCTCGTCGGCCAGGTGCCGCAGGGCCTGCCCATGCTGAGCCTGCCCGCGTTCAGCATGGACGCGATCGGGGCCCTGGCCCTGCCTGCGCTCATCATCTCGGTGGTGGGATTTGTGGAATCCATCTCCGTAGCCCAGACACTGGCCGCCAAGCGGCGCGAACGCATCGACCCCAACCAGGAATTGATCGGCCTGGGTGCCTCCAATATCGCGGCGGCCATAGGTGGCGGCTATCCGGTGACCGGCGGCTTCGCGCGATCCGTCGTCAACTTCGATGCCGGGGCGGCGACGCCGGCAGCCGGTGCCTTCACCGCGATCGGCATTGCCGCGGCGACGCTGCTGCTGACGCCGTTCCTGGCAGTTCTGCCCAAGGCGACGCTGGCTGCAACCATCATCATCGCCGTGCTGACGCTGGTCGACTTTTCGATCCTCGGCCGGGCCTGGCGCTATTCGAAGGCCGATTTCGCCGCGGTCGCGGCAACGCTGGCGGGCACCTTGCTTTTGGGCGTGGAGACCGGGATCGCCCTGGGCGTGGGCGCCTCGATCCTCATCTTCCTCTACCGCTCCAGCCAGCCCCACGCAGCAATCGTCGGCCAGGTGCCCGGAACCGAGCATTATCGCAACATCAAGCGGCACAAAGTGGAGACCATGCCCGGCGTGGTGTCCATCCGCATCGACGAAAGCCTCTATTTCGCCAATGCGCGCTATCTCGAAGACGTGGTGCTCGAGCAGGTCAGGACCAATCCGCGCACCAGCGACGTGGTGCTGATGTGTTCGGCTGTGAACGCGATCGACCTGTCGGCGCTGGAAAGCCTAGAGACCATTGCCCACCGCCTGCACGAGATGGGCGTGCGGCTGCACCTGTCAGAGGTGAAGGGTCCGGTCATGGACAGGCTGGCAAGAACCGATTTCCTGGCCAACCTCAGCGGCAAAGTCCATCTCAGCCAGCATCAGGCCATGACGTCGATCCGGCAGGAACGACCTGAACTCCACGCGGCCGGGTAGCGGCACCTGGCTCAGGCATCAAGGCGTCGGCCGGTCTCAGCATCGAAGAAGTGGCTGCGTGGCGCATCGAGGGACAGCTGGATCGGTTGTCCCGGACCGACCGCCAGGCGTTCGTTGAGAACGAGGCCTATGTCGATCCCGCCCGCCCGCGCGGTAACCTGCGTCTCGGCCCCTGTCGGCTCGACAATGGTCACGCTGGCCGGAAGCCCTGCCTGGGTAACGATGCGGATATCCTCGGGTCGGATGCCGAAGGTCACGGTCGTACCAGCGAGGCGGGAGGGGAAGTCCCGCACCCGGGCAATACTGCCATCGCTCAGGCGCAGCCCAGGCGCATCGCCTTGCACCAGTTCACCCGGGATGAAGTTCATCGCCGGAGAGCCGAGGAAGCCTGCCACGAAGACATTGGCGGGCCGGTCATAGAGCTCAAGCGGTGCGCCGGATTGCTCGACATTGCCACCATTCATCACCACGATCCGGTCGGCCATGGTCATGGCCTCGGTCTGGTCGTGGGTGACATAGACGGTGGTGATGCCCAGCTGCTGGTGCAGCGCCTTGATCTCACCGCGCATCTGCACGCGCAGCTTGGCGTCGAGATTGGAGAGCGGCTCGTCGAAGAGGAAGACCTGCGGGTCGCGCACGATGGCCCGGCCCATGGCGACGCGCTGGCGCTGTCCGCCCGAGAGCTGGCGCGGGCGCCGGTCGAGATAGGGTTCGAGCGCCAGGATTTTTGCCGCGTGTTGCACGCGCCGGTCAATCTCGGCCGTGTCGGTGCCGCGCAGCTTGAGCGAGAAGCCCATATTTTGCGCGACGGTCATGTGCGGATAGAGCGCGTAGGACTGGAACACCATGGCGATGTCGCGATCCTTGGGTGC
>CAMLOA010000112.1 GCA_946481445.1 uncultured Devosia sp.
CCGGTTTTGGGAACCGGGGGTCCAAAGTTCGAATCTTTGTACTCCGACCATCGCAGCCCGCCTCTGTGGCGAACGCATCGTGTTGAGGACTTTGCATGACCGCCCGTATCTACCGCCCGGCCCGTAATGCCATGCAATCGGGAAAGGGCAAGTCCCGCCAGTGGGTCCTGGTGCACGAACCGGCATCGCCGCGGGAGATCGACCCGCTCATGGGCTACACCGCCTCGACCGACACGCGCCAGCAGATCAAGCTGTCCTTCGACACGCTCGAGGCCGCCGAGGCCTATGCACAGAAGAATGGCCTCGCCTATTCCGTGCAGCCGGCGCATGACGCCACGCCCAAGCGGGTGAGCTATCCCGACAATTTCCGCGCCGACCGCAAGACTCCCTGGACGCACTGAACCGTCCGCATCGACAAGTGTGGTGATGCGCTGCAAGCGATTGCGGCGCATTTTCGTCTGGCATGGTCGATCTTGTGGCCTGCGTGGATATTGTCTTTGGCGTGCCCTGCCCCATGTGGAAGGGTGAGACAAACTGGAGGATACCATGCCCCGTCCCGCACGATTGCTCGTCTCTGGCCTGGCGTTGGTAACCCTTTCGGCCCTCCCCGCCCTGGGCGCGCCGGCCATCTGGCGTATCAGCGACGCGGACAGCAGCATCCACCTGTTCGGCTCGTTTCATGTGCTGCCGGAAGGCATTGAATGGCGTACCCCCCTGTTCGACGAATTGCTTGAAGCCGCCGAAACGGTGGTCTTTGAAACCGATATCGGGCCGCTCGCCCAGGCCGAAATCGGCGCCAAGGCATTCGTCCGCGGAATCTACGCCGATGGCACCCTGCTCACCGACGTGATCGGAGATGAGACGGAGGCCAGGCTGCGCTCGGTGAGCGCGGAATACGGGGTGCCGGTCGGATCGATTCTGGCAATGCGTCCCTGGATGGCGGCCAACACCATCTCGGTCGCCGCCATGGCGCAGGCCGGGTATGGGCTGCAGGGTGTCGAGGTGACCATCAACCCCGAAATTGCCCCTGAACGCCTTGCCTTCCTCGAGACGGGCGACGAGCAGCTCGATGTCCTGTCAGGTGCGCCGGAGGACGAGCAGATCGCCATGCTTGAGGCCACGCTGGAGCAGATGGGCATCCTCGACAAGGTCATGGAAAAGATGATGGGCCACTGGATGGCTGGTACCCCCGATCAGCTTGGCCATCTCTTTCTCATGGAAATGGGCGGCTTCGAAACCGCCTTCATGGAAAGGCTGATCTACGCCCGCAACCGCAACTGGGTGGCGCCCCTCGAGCAAATGCTGGCCCGGAATACCAATGCCCTGGTCGTGGTGGGCGCGGCACACATGATCGGCGAGGGGGGCGTCACGGACCTCTTGGCGCAAGCCGGCTACGCCGTCGAGCGCGTGCAGTAGCTAGACGTCGACCTTGAAACCCAGCTCGATCTCGCTGGCAGGCAAGCCACGCAGGCCCCAATTGTCCTGATCGACCTCGATCAGCGTGACCACGATATCGCCGGGCTCAAGGCCAAATGGCGCGAGGTTGCGCACCAGGGCGGCATAGAGCCGCCGCTTGGCCTCGAGGCTTCTGCCCGAAAACATCGTCACTTCGATGATTGTCCTGCGGGCGCTTGCGCCCACAGGCATCAGCATGTCGTCCGGATCGTGCTGAACCAGCCGGATGCCGCGGTCGTTCTCCGGGATGCGGATCCCTTCGACCAGCGCCGCCTGTACGGCCTCCAGCAGCTGGCGACGGCGGTCGCCGAGCCAGCCGCTGGCGGTTTCAATCCGTGTCGAGGGCATATCCGCTCAGACCTCGCTCAGCTTGGTCCACTTCCCGTCGTTCTGGCTCGACTGCACCGATGCCACGATGAACTGCATCCCTTCGATGCCATCGGCCATGGAGGGCAGCAGCCCCTCATAGGCGGCGCCCTCGCCCCGGATGATCGCCGCGAACTGGCTGTAGAGCGTGGCAAAGGCTTCGAGGTACCCCTCCGGGTGACCGGAGGGGATACGGACATTCATGGTAGACGCCGCGCCGCCGGAAATGGCGCCGCCGCGGGTGAGGAGCTGCTTGGGTTTGCCGAATTCGGTGAACCACATGTAGTTCGGGTTGTCCTGCCGCCACTCGATGCCGGCCTTGTCGCCGTAGACGCGCAGCTGCAGGCCGTTCTCGCAGCCCACGGCGACCTGGCTGGCCCAGAGCATGCCCTTGGCTCCGCCCTTGAAGCGCAGCATGATGTGGACATTGTCATCCAGCCGCCGGCCCTCGACAAAGGCCGTCAGATCGGCCGAAACCGAGTCGGTCTCGAGTCCGGTGACGAAACGGGCCAGGTTGTAGGCGTGCGTTCCGATATCACCAATGCAGCCACCGGCACCGGAGCGGGCCGGGTCGGTCCGCCACGAGGCCTGCTTGTTGTCGTCGCTGGTCGGCTCGGTCAGCCAGTCCTGCGGATACTCGGCCTGCACGACGCGGATATTGCCCAGGGCACCCGAAGCCACCAGTTCGCGGGCCTGCCGGATCAGCGGATAGCCCGTATAATTGTGCGTCAGCAGGAACTTGGCACCATTGGCGGGCTTGATCTCGGCCAGCTTGCGCGCGTCCTCGAGCGTCGAGGTAATGGGCTTGTCGCAGATGACGTGAATGCCGGCCTCGAGAAAGGCCTTGGCGGGCCCATAGTGCATGTGATTGGGCGTGACGATCGACACCGCCTGGATGCCGTCGGGCCGGGCGGCCTCGGCGCGTGCCATCTCCTCATAGGAGGTGTAGATGCGATCATCGGCCAGTCCGATATTACGGCCGGACTCAAGGGCAACCTCCGGCCGCGACGACAGGGCGCCAGCGACCAGTTCGTAGTCGCCATCGATGCGCGATGCCACGCGGTGCACATAGCCGATAAAGGCCCCCGTACCGCCCCCGACCATACCCAGGCGAATGCGCTTTGCGCCGTTCTCAGCCATATTTGCCTCCTCTTTGCGTCGTCACCCGACGTCTATCACAAGGTCATTCCCGCGAAAGCGGGAACCGCTGCTTTTGTGGGATCGTCCCGAAACGGAGGTTCCCGCTTTCGCGGGAATGACTCCGTGGGAGAGCGAGACTACGAGAGCCCCAGCATCTTGCGGTTGGCGGCCTTGTCCGTGCCGGCGCCGGCAAAGTCGTCGAAGGCCTTCTCGGTGACGCGGATGATATAGCTCTTGATCAGCTCGGCGCCCTCGCGCGCACCATCTTCGGGGTGCTTGAGAGCGCATTCCCATTCGAGCACGGCCCAGCCGCCGAAGTCGTTGGCCGCCATCTTGGCAAAGATCGAGGGGAAATCGACCTGGCCGTCACCAATGGAGCGGAACCGCCCTGCCCGGTTCACCCAGCTCTGGAACCCGCCATAGACGCCCTGGCGGCCACTCGGATTGAACTCGGCATCCTTCACGTGGAAGGCCTTGATGCGGTCCTTGTAGATGTCGATGTAGTCCAGGTAGTCGAGCTGCTGCAGCACGAAATGGCTCGGATCGTAGAGCAGGTTGGCGCGCGGATGGTTGTTCACGCGCTCGAGGAACATCTCGTAGGAGACGCCGTCGTGCAGGTCCTCACCGGGATGGATTTCGTAGCAGACGTCGACACCGGCCTCGTCGAAGGCGTTCAGGATCGGCGTCCAGCGGCGGGCCAGTTCGTCGAACGCCTCTTCGACCAGGCCAGCGGGACGCTGCGGCCACGGATAGATGAAGGGCCAGGCCAGCGCCCCCGAGAAGGTGGCATGGGCATTGAGGCCAAGGTTTTGCGAGGCCTTGGCGGCATGCTTCATGGTCTGGATAGCCCATTCCGTGCGCGCCGCCGGCTTGCCATGGACCGCAGCAGGCGCGAAGCCATCAAATGCGGTGTCATAGGCCGGGTGCACAGCAACGAGCTGGCCCTGCAGATGCGTGGAGAGTTCGGTGATCTCGAGCCCGTGGCTGTTCACGATCCCCTTGAGCTCGTCGGCATAAGTCTTGGATGTTGCCGCCTTTTCGAGATCAATGAAGCTCGAAACCCATGTCGGGATCTGCACGCCCTTGTAGCCCAGGCCAGCGGCCCAGCGGCAGATATTGTCGAGCGTATCGAACGGCGCCTTGTCGCCGGCGAACTGGGCCAGAAAGATTGCAGGCCCCTTGATGGTGCGCATGGACGTCTCTCCTCTTGCGGCCCCTGCCCTCCGCGGGGGCGAGGCCTTTGTTTGGACCGGCGGATTGGACACCGCTTGCAAGACAGGCGGCGGGGTTGCCGCCGCCTGCCAGGATCATTGCGCGTACTCTTGACCGGCGCGTGTCGCCTGTCAATGAGGTACGCTCCTCATTCACTTCAGCAGCGCCTGCGCCTCCGCCGGCGACAGCGCCTTGGGCCGGTCGCAGGTGGTCGACAGCGTCAACACCTGGCCGCTCTCGCCGGCCTTGAGCAGGCTGGTCATGACATCCACGGCATGCAGCGCCACATCGAGCCCGCAGCGCGCGGTTGCGCCCGATTCGATCGAGGCGATCATGTCCGCCAGGCCCGCGGTGCGGTAGTTGGCCCGCGGATTGGCCGATTCCAGGTCCTGGTTCGGCCGGCCGAACGGATGGTCCCACGGCGTGACCTTGCTGCGGGTCCCGGCAATGTCTGTAGTGACCAGTTCGCCGCCAAAGAAGTTCGGATCGGGCACGAAGATGGACCCGTCAGTGCCGTAGAGCTCGATATTGTGGTGGCCGTGGGCCGCGACGTCCCAGGAAGCGCCGATCGTGATGATCGCACCGGTATGGAACTCCAGCACGCCGTGGATCGTGGTGGGCGTGCCGACCTTGACGAACGTGCCCTTGTAGGGGCCTTCGGCCGTGACCTCGCGTTCGGTGCGGGCCATGTTGGTGAAGGCCGAAAGGCGCCGCACCGGCCCGAGCAGGTGAATGAGCTCGGTGACGTAATACGGACCCAGATCCAGGATCGGGCCGGCGCCCGGCTGGAAGAAGAAGTCCGGATTGGGGTGCCAATGCTCCATGCCGCGGCTCATCACATGCGTGGTGCCGCTCATGATCTTGCCGAGCTTCCCGCTATCGATGATGTCACGCGCCTGCTGGTGCGCACCGCCCAGGAACGTATCGGGAGCCGAGCCCACCTTGAGGTTGCGGTCGTCGGCCGCCTTCTTGAGCGCCATGCCCTCTTCGAGCGACAGCACGAACGGCTTTTCCGAATAGGCGTGCTTGCCGGCCGAGACGATGTCCATGGACACCGAATAATGGGTCGCCGGGATCGTCAGGTTGACGATCACATCAATCTCGTCGTTCTTGAGCAATTCGTCGGGTGTCTGTGCACGAACGCCGAATTCTTCTGCACGCTTCTGGGCAGCAGCAGGAATGATATCGGCGACCGCGCGCACTTCGAGGCCCTTGAACAGGGGGGCCAGCCGCAGGTAGGCGCTCGAGATGTTGCCGGCACCCATGATGCCGACGCCATAGGTCTTGGCCATTTCAGACTCCATAGCCCTTGAGGGTTGCCATCGAGGTGCGCGCGAAACGGATCGCGTCGCTGGGCTTGTCGTGCTCGAGCACGAAATACTTGGCCTGCGTCTTGGCCTTCACCTGGGCGATGTAGTTCTTCCAGTCCAGCGTGCCCGTGCCGACATCGGCCCACCCGTCCTCATCGGCCTTTTCGCCCGCAGGAGCGATATCCTTGACGTGCACGGCGGTGATGCGGCTGCCCAGCTTGTCCAGCCAGGCCAGCGGGTCCTCATTGGCCTTGATCACCCAGGCCAGGTCCATTTCCCACTGCGTGTCGGGAGATGCCTCGAGGATGAGGTCCATGGGCGTCTTGCCATTGGCGTTCTTGATGAACTCCCAATGGTGGTTGTGGTAGCCGAAGCCCTTGCCGGCCTTCTTGAACGCCGCCGCGATCTTGCCAAGCCCCTCGGCGAAGCCCTGCCAGTCGCCGGTGCCGGCGCGGTATTCCTCGGAGGGCGGCGCCGGGCAGTAGATGGTCTCGATGCCGACCGTGTCGGCGATCTTGAGGGCAGCGTCGGTGTCGGTCAGTTGGCCATAGCCCATATGGGCCGTCGGCATGGTCAGGCCGGCATTCTTGAGGCTCTGCGCGAGCGCCGCAGGATCGGCAAACTGGCCGCCCCACCCTTCGACCTGGGCATAGCCCAGCGATTTCAGCGTCTTCAGGGTCTCGTCGAGCGAGGCTTCATTTCGGGCACTATAGAGTTGATATGAGAAGTCCATTTTGGCCTCTTGTAACGTTTGAATGGGCTCTCGAGCCCGGCAATGCGGGAGAGGAGCTAAATCTGTTCGAGAGTGCTGTCGCGCACGGCAGGCAGGCGCAATGGGTGAATGGTAACATCAGCCGGCCAAGTGTCAGGCGGACAGAGGCGGGGCGCCCCGGAGGGCGCCACCGCATAGGGTTGCTCCAGCGCCTAGAGGCGGTTGGTGGATTGGGCGTCGAAGATCGAGCCGCGGCCGGGATCGAAGCCGACAAGCAGCTTCTGCCCTTCCTTGAGATGAACGTCGCTGGCGGCGCGGAACGTCACGGGCGTGCCGGCAATCTTGGTCCAGGCGAGAGTGTCCGACCCCA
>CAMLOA010000113.1 GCA_946481445.1 uncultured Devosia sp.
AAAGTTTCAACGTCTACACCACCGACCTGGGTGAGGAAGGCGTCGATCTCGGCAAGCTCTATGATTACGACATCATTCTGCTCGACCTGAACCTGCCCGACATGAGCGGCTACGAGGTGCTTCGCACCCTGCGCGTCGCCAAGGTTCAGACACCCATCCTCATCCTGTCCGGCATGGCCGGCATCGAGGACAAGGTGCGCGGCCTCGGCTTCGGCGCCGATGACTACATGACCAAGCCCTTCCATAAGGATGAGCTCGTGGCCCGCATCCACGCCATCGTCCGCCGGTCCAAGGGCCACGCCCAGTCCGTGATCCAGACGGGCGATCTGACCGTCAACCTCGACACCAAGACGGTGGAAGTGCAGACGCAGCGGGTGCATCTGACGGGCAAGGAATACCAGATGCTGGAGCTGCTTTCGCTCCGCAAGGGTACGACGCTCACCAAGGAAATGTTCCTCAACCACCTCTATGGCGGCATGGACGAGCCGGAACTGAAGATCATCGACGTCTTCATCTGCAAGCTGCGCAAGAAGCTCAGCGTTGCCACCGGCGGCAAGAATTACATCGAGACCGTGTGGGGCCGCGGCTATGTGCTGCGCGAGCCCGACGAGAACGACGTCTACAACGAAAACGTCGCCTGACCGCATCGGGCCTCGTCTACGAATGCAAGCCCCGCGCGAAATCTCGCGCGGGGCTTTTTCATGCGGGTGACGCCCCCCCCCCCCGGGCGGAAGCTGTCAATACCCCGTTGCCTGCATGACTGCGACGGCATTGACAATGCCATCGTCACTCTCGCGGAAGGTGAGTTCCTGCCAGGTCTCCAGCGGCGAGCCGTCGTTGGGGGTAAGATTGGCAGACCTGAACCAGCCATAGTCGTCGGGCTGGCCGGTCAGATAGTTTGCGGCGACGACATCTCCAGGCATGCCGACACCGAGAACGCCCAGGTCCACCGACAGGTCGGCCGGCCAGGTGCCGCACTGGGCAGACGCCGGCGCTGCGTCGCGCGCGTCGTGGCCCGCCCCGGTCACCTTGCCTTCGCCCATCTCGCCATCGGAGTAGAGCCAGAAAGTCTCGGCACCGCGGGCCAGGCAGGCCCAGGACACCGCTTCTCCAGCCTCGCCCCAATGGTGGACGGTCGTGCCCAGGGCAGCAGCGGCGTCTTCGAGGGAGGTTTCCTCCAATGCAATCTGCAAGGACCCTGCGGTGATCCCGTAGACCTGCTTGACCTCACCCCACGGTTCGGGAGCGGAGGGGCCGCTCCGCGATACCTGGTCGATCCAGGTACCGGCGATCGGGGACTCCTCGGCTAGGGCCGGAAGGGCGGAAACGGCGATAATCAGGCAGGCGGCAGCAAGACGCATTGGTATCTCCAGGATTGGTGCGGCCTCCATATCGACACGGATATGAACGGAAGCTGACTGGGCGTTCCGCGCCTCCAGCGCGGGTTGACTGCACTGGCGGCAGGGCGAACCGATCCTTCAAAAAGGACCTGCCGCGCCGTGTCGAAGCGGCGGAGCGAGACTCGTCGTTCACGTAGGAGCGCCCAACTGGAGCGCCACAGCCCGAGGAGACTTTCATGCTTCGCACCACCATCGTCGCCGGCCTTCTGGCCGTGATCACCCCCGCCTATGCCCAGGCCGAGCCGGCCGGAGGAACCGTCGCTGTCAACGGGATGCAGATGTATTATGAGGTATCCGGCGAGGGTGACCCGCTGATCGTGCTGCACGGCGCCTATATGAACATCGGCACCATGGGAGACATCGTCCCCCGGCTCGCCGAGACCCACAAGGTCTATGCGCTCGAATTCCAGGGCCACGGCCGCACCACCGATATCGACCGGCCCATCACCTATCCCAATCTGGCCAGCGACGTGGCCGCATTCATGGACGTCATGGGCATCCAGAAGGCCGACGTGTTCGGCTATTCCATGGGTGCCGCCGCCGGCCTGCGCCTGGCCATAGACCACCCCGATAAGGTCGACCAACTGGTGGCCGCATCGGTGGCCTACGACGCCGAGGGCTGGCAGCCGGCCTTCGTCGAGTTCATCCCGCAGATGGTGCCCGAGATGTTCGTGGGCACCCCGATGGAAGACGAGTGGAAGAAGCTGGCGCCCAACCCCGACGGGTTCCCCGCCCTGGTCGAAAAGCTTATCGCGCTCGAGAAGGAGCCAATGGCCTGGGAGGCGGAGGTCAAGGCGCTCACGACCCCGGTCCTGATCATCGCCGGCGATGCCGACGTCTCGACGCTCGAACACAATGTGGCGCTGTTCCGCCTGCTGGGCGGCGGCGGCATGGGCGACATGGGCGTCCCCCTCCCCGCCTCGCGCCTGGCCGTTCTGCCGGCGACCTCCCATACGGCAGTGATCAACCAGACCGACCTGCTCTACGGCTTCATCGAGCCCTTCCTCCAGGGCGAGACGCCAGCCGGCTTCATAGGCATGTAGTCTTGCTCCCATCACCGGCAGGGTGGGGTGCAAGCGGGCGCCCCTCTGCCATCAAGAAGCGGTTGCTCATGGCGACGGATGCTGTTTTCATCCGCCGCCATGACTACGCAATCCGAAACGCACCGCGCCATCACGGCGACATGGAAAATCGAGCAGCCGCGCCTGATTGCCGGGCTGACGCGGATGGTCCGCGACATCTCGCTGGCCGAGGAACTGGCGCAGGACGCCCTAATCATCGCGCTCAAGACCTGGCCCGAAACTGGCGTCCCCCGCAATCCGGGCGCCTGGCTCATGCAGACGGCCAAGCGCAAGGCCATCGACTATTTCCGTCACCGGACGATGGCGGCCGGCAAGCTGCAGGAAGTCGGCCGCATCATCGAGGAGGATGCACCCGACCACGAGGCCGATCTCGTGGAAGCGCTTGACGACGACGTGGGTGACGACCTGCTGCGGCTGATCTTCACCTCCTGCCACCCCATCCTGCCGGCAGAGTCGCGCGTCGCGCTGACCCTGCGCCTGCTGGGCGGCCTCACCACCGAGGAAATCGCTCGCGCCTTCCTTGCCGCCGAGCCCACGATCGGGCAGCGGATCGTGCGTGCCAAGAAAACCATTGCCGAAGCTGGCATTCCCTTCGAGGTGCCGCGCGGTCCGGAACGGGCGGAGCGCGTGTCCTCGGTGCTTGGCGTGCTCTATCTCATCTTCAACGAAGGCTATTCGGCCACGGCCGGCGAGGACTGGATGCGTCCGCAACTGTGCAGCGAGGCCATGCGGCTCGGCCGGGTGCTGGCGCGGCTGATGCCGGACGATTCGGAGGTCCATGCCCTTGTCGCGCTTATGGAAATCCAGGCGTCGCGGACCGCCGCGCGGACCGATTCCTCCGGGCAGCCCATCCTGCTGCTCGACCAGGACCGCGCGCGCTGGGACCAGCTGCTCATCCGCCGCGGCCTGGCCGCACTGGACCGCTCGATCGCGCTCGGTGGCGCCAGCCACCCCTATGCGCTGCAGGCGGCGATCGCGGCTTGCCACGCCCGTGCCCGCCGGGCTGCCGACACCGATTGGACCATGATTTCAGCCCTTTACGCCCAGCTGGCGGCGGTCTCTCCCTCCCCGGTCATCGAGCTCAACCGCGCGGTCGCCATTTCCATGGCCGACGGTCCGGCCGCGGCCCTGGCGCTCATCGACACCATTGCCGATGCGCCCGCGCTGCAGAACTATCATCTGCTCTATGGCGTGCGGGGCGACATGCTGAGCAAGCTGGGCCGGCATGCCGAGGCGGCGATCGATTTCCGGCGCGCGGCGGAACTGACCCGCAATGCGCGGGAGAAGACCTATCTGCTTGGCAGGGCAGAAGAAACCGGGGCCGCCTAGGCGGCCATGGGCAGTTCGAACTTGGCCTCGAGCACGGTGCGGTCGAACGGCTTCATCATGTAGTCGCTGGCACCGGCCTTGAGCGCCAGGGCGATGGCGCCGATGTCGTTCTCGACGGTGCAATAGACCACATAAGGTTTCTCGCCGCCGACGTAAGCCCTTAGCAGCTTTAGAAATTCCAGCCCGCTCATGATGGGCATGTTCCAGTCGAGCAGGATGGCATCGGGCATTTCCTGCCGGCACTTGTCGAAGGCTTCCTGGCCATCTTCGGCCTCGTCGACGATATAATCCATGTCTTCGAGCAGACGCCGGGCGACTTTGCGCACAACGCTTGAATCGTCGACGATGAGACAGGATTTCATGTCGGACCGGACCCGCAGAGACTAACGCTGCATTCGATTATGGACAGCACTCCCTACGGATTGGTTAGCAGACTGCTAGCATTTCAGGCCCCGGAAGCCACGACGCGCGGCACCGCGGTAAAAAAGAACCTGTCATCTTCAAGACCGATGTCGATATCCATATCCGTCATGCGGGCGAGCAGGCCCGTATAGAAGGGCTGGATGCCCCGTGCATCGACGCCCTCCTCGGGTGCGCCCGACAGCAATCCCGCCGCGCCGGAGGGCACCAGGGTCTTCTGCCGCTTCTCCGGATCGCTGTGCGAGGTGAACTCGAACCTTTCCTGGCCGGCATCGCCCGTGATCGTCGCCGTCACCGTGCCGCCGCGCGGCACCGAGGTGGCGGCGATCAGAAGCATGTTCATGAACAGCTTGGCCTTGTGCTTGGGCAGCAGGATGAGCGGCACATTCCATTCCAGATCGGCCTTCTCGATCTCGAACAGGATGCGGGCGACGCGCTCGCATTCGCGCGTATCGATATCGGTGCCCGATGTCGAGGACGCCCCATAGGCCAGCCGGGCGAATTCGAGCTTGGCCCGGCTCTGCTTGGCCGCGCTGGCGATGAGGTCCCGCGCGCCTTCGGCCATTTCCGCCTGGCTCGGATCGGCCAGCACTTCGAGCCCATTGCCGATGGCCCCGATCGGGTTGATCAGGTCATGGCACACCCGGCTGCACAGCATGGCCGCCAGGTCGGTTGCCTTGAGCTCGATGATGTCGGCCATGAGGTAGTCTCCAGAGAATCACTAGCTGCGACTGTAGTGACTGGCCGCCAAAAGTGGACAGCAAATTGCGGCCCGAACCCGTCTTTCAGTTGATCGAAAGGCCTTTGGCAAGCTCGGGCCAGCGTGCCTCGGCGTCGCGGGCGGCAGCATCGGGGGCCAATAGGAAGGCCTCGCGCTGGGAGGCCGAATAGAACAGGTAGAGCCGCTGCTTGAACACCACATAGATGTCGGGATTGCTGTCGGACACGTAGCCGCGGGCCACGCCCATGGCGCCGTGGCCACCGAACTGGGGGGCGTAGATCTGCGGGTTGGCCCGGAAGATGTCGCGGTTGGCCGCCGACGCGAAATACCACGATACGTTCTGCCAGACATATTCATGGTCCGGATGGCCCATCAGCGGGGCCGGTTCGGTGAAATAGCTCACCGGATCCTTGCCGCCCAGAGCGACCCCGGTCAGCGGATCGGTGACGATGAGCGTGACGACGGACTGCGCATGGGCAGGCAGCGCGGCGAGCTGAGCCATGCCGAAAAGCGGCAGAACAAAGGCAAGCATGGTTAAGATTTGTTTAGAGGTTTGCTTCATCATTGGCTCAAGATGATCGGCATGCCGCCAAGTGTGCGTCCCAGACGTTAACAGGGCGGTAACCGGCAGTCCTGCCGCGCGGAGACCCACGATGTTCAAGCGACTTGCGCTTCTGATTGCCCTGCTGGCGGCCTTCGCGGTCCCGGCCGCGCCCGCCATTGCACAGGGTTCGCTCAGCGACACCTATTCGGGCAATGACCTGGTCGAGAACGGCCAGGCGTTTTTCGGCTCGGCCAGCCAGGGCCTGGCATCGGTGGTGGAGCGCGCTGTCGCCCAGTTCGGCCTGCCCAATGGCTATATCCTTGGCGAGGAGGCCGGCGGCGCGCTGTTCGCCGGAGCCCGCTACGGCGAAGGCGTCCTCTATACCCGCAATGCCGGCGAGTATCAGATCTGGTGGCAGGGCCCCTCGATCGGCTTCGACGTGGGCGGCGATGGCTCCAAGACCATGATCCTGGTCTACAACCTCAATTCGATCCAGGACGCGCTCGGCCGCTTTGCCGGCGTCGACGGCTCGGCCTATGTGCTGGGCGGCTTCGGCATGACGGTGGCCAAGCGCGGCAATGTGGTCATGGTGCCCATCCGCTCGGGCGTCGGCGCCCGTCTCGGCATCAGCGTGGGCTATCTCAAGTTCACCCACGAGCCGACCTGGAACCCCTTCTGACTCACCTGCCGCCCAATCCATTGGTCTGACAGCCATTTGGCTGTAAGACACTCGCCATGGGCGAGCGTCAAACCAGCTTCGGTCCGTTCCTCTTGCGCCCCGGGCGGGAACTGCTTCGGGACGGCAAGCCCGTGCCCATTGGCCATCGGGGCCTCACCCTGCTCGAAGCCCTGGTGGACGCATCGGGCGCCGTCGTGTCCAAGGCCGAACTGATGGATCGCGTGTGGCCGGGCCTGGCTGTGGAGGACGGGAACCTCACCGTGCAGGTGGCGGCACTGCGCAAGGAGCTCGGCCAGCGCGCTGACAACCGCGACTGGATCGTGACCGTCCCGCGCGTGGGGTACCGGATGGAGCTGGACA
>CAMLOA010000114.1 GCA_946481445.1 uncultured Devosia sp.
GGTGGAACGCGCCGCTGCGCTGGGCGTCGTCGGAGATGGGCGCTCACTGCAGGTACTTTTGAACGAACCGGATTTTACGACAGCAAACCATATCGCTCGCGCCATCAATGCAGACCTGCCGGGTGCCGTAGCCCAAGCCGAACACGCGGGTAAGGTGACGGTCAGTTTTGATGCACCCTTGACCGACTCGGTCGCCCAGATCTCGCGCATCGAGAACGTCCTGGTCAGTCGCGAACGTCGTGCACGCGTGGTCATCAACGAGCGCACCGGCACGGTCGTGGCCGGCGGCGATATCCGACTGGGACAGGTCAGCATTTCCCACGGCGAACTGCGAGTGGAGATCTCCACCCGATACAGCGTCTCCCAGCCGGACGGCCTGCTGTCGCGGCCCGGAGATGGAGTACGCAGCGTCGTGGTACCGGAAAGCAAGATTCTGACCCAGGAAGGTGTAGCGCCGGTGGTAAGTGTGGGCGAGGGCGCCACGGTGGCCGAGCTGATCTCTTCATTGCGCACCATCAAGTTGAGCACCCGGGACGTCATTGCCGTCCTTCAGTCGATCAAGGCCGCCGGCGCGCTCGACGGCGAGCTGATCATCCAATAACCAGGAGCACCGTATGACGGACCTGACCGTAGACGCCGTACGCATGGCATTGAATCTGAATCAGCTCAAGGCCGAGGTCACCAGTTGGAACATCGTGAACGCCTCAGCGGCCGATGCACCGATGTTCGTTGTCGAGCAAAGTGCCACTGATGCGTTGCTTCTTGCGGCGGCAGGGCAGCCCAACCAATCGGTCCGCGATGAACTGGCGGCCCCCAGTTCACCGACTATGGCGGTCGTGCACGAGCAATACACCGCCGATCGGCCCTCGCTGGATCAACTCGTGGCCGACTCGGTGTCAGCCGGCATGAACTATCAGGCACTGACCGAATCCCTGAGTCGGCATTTTGGGCTGATGCGCGTGGCCATCAACGGCAGGAGCGGCGCATGAGCATCGATGCGATCCTGGAAGCCAGCCGCGCGGGCATGCAGAACGAGCGCCTGCGGCTGGATCTGGCTAGCCGACGTATCGCGGCAGCCAATCAGCCGCTGGATCCCGCGTCGCTGAGTTCTGGTGGCGGCTTTGCGCAGGCGCTGGGCAATGATCTGGGCGCAGGGTTAGGTACACGTTCCGTGCTTGACCCCAAGCACCCGTTGGCCGATGCGCAGGGGCGGGTGCATTACCCGGCCGTGGATATGGTCCAGGAAATGACAACGCTGCTGACGGCCAGCCGCGGCTACGAAGCCAATGTGCGTTCTTTCAACGTGCTGCGCGGCATGCTGCTGCGCGCGATGGAAATTGGAGCCAAGTGATGAGCATCGACGCCATCGCCGCCATCGGTGCCCCCTCCCTCTCTGAAGCGCCGGCTTCGGTCATTCCCATGCCCTCCGCTGATTTCGGCGCAGCGATTGAACAGGGACTGCTATCGACCAACAGCGCCTTGCAGGCAGCGGACCAGAACGTGCGTGTGCTCGCATCCGGCCAGGAGATCGCCACCCATGACGTGATGATTTCCCTGGAGGAAGCGCGCATGCAGCTGATGCTGCTGTCGGAAGTGCGCAACCGGGTGGTCGAGGCTTATCAGGAAGTGTCGCGGATGCAACTGTAAGGAATGAGTGTCGTGCCTTCGATCAAAGCGTTCTATCAGTCCCTGGCTCAAGGTGCCAGGCGCGGCCTGCTGGCCGGTTTGATCGTGCTCGCACTGGGCACGGTCGCCGCCATGTGGTGGGTGTTCTCGCCGCGTGAAGCCCTGCTATTTGGAAACCTGAAGGAAGCCGATGCGGCGGAGATTGCGGCTGCACTGGAGGAATGGAAGATACCCCACCATTTCACGGCGGACGGCACAGGCATCATGGTCGATGAGGAACAGATGCATGCACTACGCATGCGTCTGGTCTCGGCCGGCGTACCTCGAGGCGGCCATGTAGGCTTCGAACTGTTCGACGACAACGAGTTCGGCGTGACCGAGTTCGCCCAGCGGATCAACTACCAGAGGGCGTTGCAAGGCGAGATCGAGCGCACGATCGCCACCGTCCCGGGTGTGCAGAGCGCGCGCGTACATTTGTCCATCCGACGCCCGGGTCTGTTCCTTGCCGATGAGGCGCAGTCTAAGGCCTCCGTCGCCCTGACGCTGGTCCCAGGCACCACGTTGGAGCGCAAGCAGGTGGCCGGTATCCGCAACCTTGTCGCTTCGGCGGTCGACGGTTTGCAGCCCCAGGCCGTGGTGGTGGTGGGCCCGTCCGGCTTGCAACTGCAGGGCGGCTTGAATCCCGAAAGCGCGATCGAAGCTTCCGGCACCGCAGAAGAGTTGGCCAGCGCTCTGGAGGCCAAGATCAGCAAGGTGGTAGCGCAGGCACTCAATGGTCAGCAAGCCGCGATCTCGGTCAACGTGGCCATGAATTTCGATCGCGTTCATACCACCAGCGAGCGCTTGCTTGGAAGTCCTGGCAAAGAGCATGGCTTGTTGGTGCGCAGCAACCGTAACGGTGATCGAGCGCCAGAGGGCGCCACACCCGGAAGTCTGTTGAATGAGCAGTTGGAGTACGCGCACGGACGCGAACGCCAGGAGGTCACTCGCGCGACGGGCGCGATCGACCGAATCACCGTGGCGATCTTGCTGCCGGCCACGGTGCCAGCTGCCCAGCAGAACCATCTGCGTCGCCTCGCGGCCGCAGCGGCGGGCCTGGACTTTGATCGGGGCGACAGCCTGGAATTGGCGGTAGCAGCCCCGCGTACGCTACCCGCCTCACCGAGACCCGTTGACGGAACACCCGCATCATCCCTCGTCCTGCCGCGGACTGCAGTAAGAGCACTTGAAGGAATTCCGTCGATCCACCCGCTCTGGCTTTTGGTGGCGATGCTGGCCGGGGCCTTGGTGATGTGGTCGTTGCGGGGGCAGCGCAAGCCTACTGCGCCCCAGGTTTTGAGCCATGAAGAAAGCGAGTTGGCCGCACGTAACATCCGTGCCTGGCTGGCGGGGGAGGTGCGATGAATGAGTTGGACTTGCGCAAGGCCGCTCTGGTGGCCAGCCTCATGGACCGTGCCCAACGCAAGCGCTTGCTAGCCAGCCTGCCGCGGCCAGCCACCAGGCAGCTCCAGCATGCCATCGCGCAGGTGGAACGTAATGGGTGGGCGCGACGCGATTTGGTTGAGTTGGCCTTGGGCCAACCGATAGCAGCTTTGCAGGGGTCACCGGCCTTCGGGCTGGACGAAATGGTGCAACTGGCAGATCGACTGGATCCACGCACTTACGCCCGCGTACTAGCGGCTGCGCCGCTTTCAGGCCATGGCTTTCTGTTCTCATTGCTGCCCGCGGGCTTTTCCGACGGCGTGCGGGAACATCTGGCTGAGTTGCCTGCCATGCCCGAACGGCTGCGCAATGCCACCTTGTTGGCTGCCCGCCAAGAACTGCAGGCGCCAGTGGCATGACATCCTCGTTGGTACGACGTCTGGATGCGGCCGGATTGGACCTACGCGCCTGGTCGGAGGGAACGCTGCCAGCCGTTCAGTCCGTGCCGGAGGAGGCAGCGCCCGCTCTGCAGGAGCAGGCCGACACGCAGCGTCGCCTGCAGGAAGAATGGGAGCGCCACCGCGAGCGGGGCTATCAGGCCGGCTTTGCCGAGGGAAAAAGCGCTGCCTCACGACAGGCCCAGGAGGAGCTGGCAACGGCAAAAAAGCGCCTTGAAGCAGAGCACGCGACGATGCGAGATGCACTTGAGCGCGAACAGTGTGCCCTCAAGGATTTGATCATGGGCCTGGAGCAAGCGCTGCCGGCAATGGATCGACTGGCCGAAGAAGCCGCCGTGCAATCCGGCTATGTCGCACTGATCCGAATGTTGGGCATCCAAGCCGGGCAGGGCGAACTGATGGGCGAACTGTGCCGCCAGGCCCTGGTCGATGCCGGGGGCGAGGCCCATGTGCTTTGGGTCTGCGCTCAAGACAGAGAAAATCTGGACGAATCAGAGAACATGGAGCTGCGCATTGACCCGGCGCTCAAACCGGGCCAATTACGTCTTCAATCGCGTCTGGGGCACTACGACACCGGTCTGGATGTGCGGCTGGAGCAGATCAAACAGGCGTTCTTGATTGGGTTGGCGACGCATCGCTTTCAGGAGGCCAAGTGACTCTGGGCAACCGTCTGGCCAGCGCCGTAGATACCGCTGACATGCTCCAGCGGTACGGGCGCATCGTCGCCTTCGATGGCCTGGTCATCGAAGCCGAAGGTCCTGACGCCAGAGTTGGCGAGGTGTGCGAAATTCTGGGGCAGGAGGGACTACCGCCCGTCCGCGCGCAGGTAGTTGGATTCCGCAAAGAACACATGCTGCTGATGCCCTACGGCGCGGTATCGGGCATCTCGCCGCGCAGCCAAATCCGTGCCACCGGCCGTGCACTGGATGTACCGGTAGGCGAAGCCATGCTCGGCAGGGTGGTGGACGCGTTCTGCCAGCCGTTGGACGAGGGCCCCGCAATGGTGTTGCCAGAGCGCTACGCCCTTCAGACCCCGCCGGCCAATCCGATGAAACGGCTCGCTATTGATCGAGTGATGGAGACGGGCGTACGTGCCATTGATTCGCTATTGACCCTCGGTGAGGGGCAGCGTGTGGGCGTGTTCGCCGGTAGCGGTGTGGGCAAGAGCACCCTGCTTGGGATGCTGGCACGTCATGTCAGCGCCGATGTGACGGTGCTCGCGTTGGTAGGTGAACGTGGCCGAGAGGTCGGCGACTTCATCCAGCATTCGCTAGGTGAAGGTCTGCGCCGCGCGGTCGTGATGGCAGCCACGGCCGACCAACCCGCGTTGGTGCGCGTGCACGCAGTACACGCCGCCCACGCCGTAGCCGAATACTTCCGTGACCAGGGCAAGTCCGTATTGCTGGTCGTGGACTCGATCACCCGCTTTGCGATGGCTCAGCGCGAGATCGGGCTGGCTATCGGTGAACCCCCCACCTTCCGCGGTTACACGCCTTCCGTGTTCGGATGGTTGCCGCGCATCGCAGAACGCTGTGGGCGTTGGCATACCGGCTCCATTACGGCCATTTACAGCGTTCTCGTCGAGGGTGACGACATGAACGAACCCATCGCCGACCATATGCGCGCCATCCTCGACGGTCATATTGTCTTGAACCGCGAGTTGGCCGCGCGCGGCCAACATCCGGCAAACGATGTTCTGCACAGCACCACTCGCCTGCTGGGCGAGTTGAAGACACCAGCACAGGCTGCGCGAGCTTCCGAGACACGCCGCCACTTGGCTGTATATGAAGGCTCTCGCGATCTCGTGGAACTGGGTGCGCATCAGCGAGGCACCAATACCGCGCTCGACAGAGCAATCGACCTTAAGCCCCTGATAGATGCCGTGCTATGCCAATCGCCGCACGATGCGTACTCCCGCCATGAGGCGTTGACTGGGCTGCGACTGGCGCTGGGGGAAACGCGTGCGTAAGTCGGCTCTGAACCGAACCAAGATACTGGCTCGCCTGCGCCAGTTCGAACAGGATGCTGCGCAGGCAACGTTACTTCATAGCGCGTACAACGCGCGTCAGGCTGAGCAGAACCGTGAACAACTCTGCTTGGAAGCCGAGGCGATTGGTGCTTGGAAAGTTCCCACTGCTATCGGTGGCACCGTCGATCTAGAGGTGTATGCGCAAGCTGTGCAGGCGGAGTTCCAAGCCATGAAGCACTTGGCCGAATCCGAACGGCTGGTTGTCCATTTCAGTCGAAACGAAGATCTTGCACGCGAGGCTTACGGGAGATCCATGCTGGCTAGCGATGTCGTCAACCGGCGTGAGCGGCGCCTGGAAACCAGCGTTGCGATCGCTGCTGAACACCACGATGCGGATGCGGTAGCTGACATGTGGCTGGGTGGGATGAAGCATGAGTGCGATTGATCGGGATGCTGCGCTGCCGTCACGCCAAGGACCGGCAGAGATGCGTGATGTTGCAGGCCAGCGAGACCCTGCAAACGGAACGACGCAAAACGTTGCGGATTTCCACGCATGGTTGGAATCCGCGAAGCCCCACGAAACGTACCCGCAGTCGACACCCGCGGCCGAGCCAACGGTAGACCACGAACTAGCCGTCGCGCTGGCAACCACGTCGACCTTTGAAGCGACTGCGGGCGTGGTGTATCCCTGGGCCTTGCAGGCGCAAGCCTACCTGTCGCAAGTGGGAACCGAGCGGCGGGGCGAACCTCCTCGTCCCGACGTCGCGAACGCTGCCGTGTCACTGCTGGCGCGCGACCCTCACGTGCGTCCGCTCGTGCCACTGACCGCAACGGGCATCACCACGCCTGCAAACCTAGCCGGCGACTCGCTGCTCGCTCCCGCACTGATACCAAGGGCGCTTGGCTTGAGCGATGTAACAAATGGATCTGAGTCCACGCTAGCGCACGCCTCAGGAAAGGCGATCGTAGCATCCTGGCCCGAGCGTCTCTTACGTCGAACCAGCGATGCCCATGGAAATACGACCTGGTGGCTGCGTGACTACCGCATGGGTGACG
>CAMLOA010000115.1 GCA_946481445.1 uncultured Devosia sp.
TCGTCCACATCGGCGAAACGCACGGCGTCGCCGATCTGGTAGAAGCCTTCCTCGTCGAAGGCCTCCGCCGTCTTTTCGGCGTCGCGCCAGTAGCCGGGCGTGATGTTGGGCCCCTTGACGCGCAGTTCCGTCTTGTCGCCATTGGGCACCAGCTTGATGGTCATGCCGGCGGCCGGCAGGCCGATATGGCCCGCTTCGCGCACCGGCCAGGTGGTGGTGAAGGCAAAGGGGGCTGTCTCGGTCGACCCATAGCCGGTAATGATCATCACCCGCTCGCCGGTCTCGACGCAGGCAGCTCGCTCCAGTCCCTCGAATACATGCTGGGCCAGGCCCGCCCCCGCATATTGCAGCAGCTTGAGCCGGGCGAAGAGGTTGCGGCGCGCCTCGGGATGCTCATCGAAGGCGGCGACCAGGAATTCATAGGCCTTGGGGACGTTGGTGAAAAAGGTCGGCTGCACGAGCTTGAGATTTTCCAGCGTCCGCCCGAAGCGCGCGGGAGTCGGTTGGCCGTCGTCGATATAGAGGCTGCCACCGTTGTAGATCGCAATGCCGGTATTGTGGCTGCCGCCGGCCACGTGATTCCAGGGCATCCAGTCGAGCAGGACAGGCGGCTCGTCGGCCAGAAAAGCCAGGGCCTGGCGGATCATCTGCTGGTTGCAGGCCATCATGCGGTTGGTGGTAATGACGCCCTTGGGCAGGCCGGTGGAGCCCGAGGTGAAGAGCACCTTGGCCACTGTGTCGGGCGTGATGGCCGCGTGTGCTTCCGCGACGGCCTGGGTGACAGGCGTTGCCAGCAGGTCATCGAACAGGCGCGCTGCGCGCCCCGCGGGCGGATTGGTACGCACAATCAGCGGCAGGTCGGCGTCGAATGTCGCCTCGACCGCTGCGGCAAAGCGGGAACCGTCGCTGGCATATACCATGCCCGGTGTCAGCAGGCCGGCAATGTGCCGGAGCTTGCCGTAGTCCGTCGATACCAGCGAATAGGCTGGCGAGATCGGCGCATAGGGTATGCCGACCCAGATGGCGGCCATGCCGAGCAGGAAATGCTCGATCTCGTTGCCGGAGATGATCATCAGCGGACGCTCGGCGGAGAGCCCGGCATCCAGCAGCGCCTGCCCGAGCGGCGCGATGCGCTCGAGCACCTGTGCGAAGGTCAGGCTGCGCCAGCCATCGCCCTCGCGGTCCGCAATCAGCGTCGCGTCGGGTGTCTTGGCAGCCCAGGTCGCCAGGGCGTCGACGATGGAGCGGGGATAGGAGCCCAGCGCCTCGGTCGAGCGCACGATCGTGGTCCCGTCCGCGCGCCGTTCCGCCGCTGCCGCCATGTTTCCCATCCGCACCGGGCGGATCGTCGCAGTCTCAATATGCATGAGTTCCTCCCTCACGTGATTTAGTTATGCGTCATAACTAAATTCGATGCAAGCGCCATCTGCGCGCCAGTTGATCACGTCGGGATGCCGGGCCTGCCTCAAAACAATAATCCCGCGGCTTATTCGCCGCGGGACAATGGAACTTCGGGGCTGCGGACGGCGGGCGCGGCCCGGTGTTCTAGCGATAGCCGACGTCGATGACGGCGCGCCCCCCGCTTAGCCGCGAGACGCAGGCGCACATGCGATGGTTCTCCGCCTTTTCCTCGGGGCTAAAGAACACGTCTCGATGGTCGATATCGCCCTCCCGCTCCAGCACTTTGACGGCGCATAGCCCGCATTCGCCCCGCTGGCAGTCATAGATCATGTCGACCCCTGCGCCGATCAGTGCCTCCAGCAGCGTCTGGTCCGGCCGCACCGATACCGAGGCCCCAAGGTTGAGCACGTTCACTTCGAACGGCCGCTCGGCGAAAAGCCCGCTGTCGCCGAACACTTCGTAGCGCAGGCGGGACACCGGTCGGCCCGCCGCGGCCCAGGCCGCCTTGGCTGCCTCCAGCATGCCGATCGGCCCGCAGAGATAGCATTCAGCGTCAGCAGGCAGCGCGGAAAACTCGGCCGCCAGGTCGATATGTTCGCCGGCCGAATTGTCCCGCAAGACGAGCCTGTCGCCCAGCAGGCCGCGCAACTCGTCGGCGAACGCCATGAGGCCCCTGCTGCGCGCGCCATAGACCAGGCGCAGCGATGCGCCGCGCGCGGCCAGCGCCTTGGCCATGCCGTAGATCGGGGTAATGCCGATGCCGCCGGCCAGCAGCAGGTAGTGCCCTGCGCGCCAGCTCAGCTCGAAGCGATTTTCCGGCAATGTCAGCCGCACGGCCTGCCCCGGCTCGAGGCTCCACATATAGCGCGAGCCGCCCCGGCTCTGCGGGTGGAGCTTGACGGCGACGGCAAGCTGGCCGGCAGGCGCAGGGATCACCGTATAGGTGCGGTTGGCCGGCACGCCGCCGATTTCGACGCGGATATTGCTGTGCGATCCGGGGTCGAATCGCGGGACGGCGCCATCGACGGCGAAGCCGATATAGCGCACATCCTCGGCCACCTGCCGGATTTCGGCGACGCGGGCGTCGCGCCAGTCGACACGGTTGCGCATGTCTAGCCCACCACCAGCGAGAGGGCCGGAACGCGGCGGATCAGGCTGCGGTCCTGGTCGAGCACGAATTCGAGATTCTGCCGCGCCAACCGGGCATGTTCGCGGGCCAGCGCCTCGGCGCGCGCGCCTTCGCGCAGGGCAATGGCACTGACCATGGCCCGGTGCTGGGCCTGGGCGCCGTAGAGCGACCGGCGAAAGGCGGGCACGTCGGCCTGCTTGTCGAGAAAGGCGCTCGGCGATGCGAAGGGCAGGCTCGTCACCCGCTCGATCTCGCGGCGTATGGTCTGGCTGGCCAAGCCCCACAACAGTTCGTGGAAGGCCGCGTTGAGGTCGACATAGCGGTCGAAATCCATGTCCACCACGTCCCCGCGCAGGGCCAGGTCGAGTTCGTTGAGCATGCGGTTGAGTTCGCCCATGCGGGCAGGCGCCACGCCGCGTTCGGCGGCCAGCCGCAAAGCCGTGCCTTCCAGCACGCCGCGCAGTTCGATGGCGTCGATGACGTCCTCGCGGCTGAAGCTGCGCACTGCGTAACCACCCGAAGGAATGGCATCGACCAGCCCTTCCTGCCCCAGACGCGCCAGGGCGGCCCGCAGGGGCGTGCGCGAAATGCCCAGCTTCTCGGCCAGCGCCACTTCCGACAGCCGCGAACCGGCCCGGATCTCCCCGGATATGATGAGGTCGCGCACGCCCATAAGGGCACGCTGCGATTGCTGGGCCCGATCGGACTTTTCCATCATTCGGCGGCCTCCATCATCGCGGTCTCCTGCGCGACCATGCGGTCGATCAGACGGCGCGCCCACATCGATCCCGCGTCGATATTGAGGTTGTAGATCACGTGGTCAGGATTGGCGTCGATGGCCTTCTGCTGCGCCTCGAGGATGCGTTCGTCCTCCCGGAAGATTGAGGACACGCCTTCACGCAGCGTGTGCGTGCGGGCCTGCTCGTCGATCTTGTAGTTGCGCGCAAAGGCCCAGAAATAGTGACAGGTCTTGTCAGTTTCGGGCGTCATGGTGTTGAGGACGAAACCATTGACGCCCTGGCTGCGGTCGCCCTGCGGAGCCCCCGTCCCGGCCGGCGCCACGCCCACATCGATGGCGATGGTGGATGGCGCCTGGAAGTTGATGATCTGCCAGCGATCCACATTGCCGGGCTTGCCGAGCTGGCCGCGCCAGAAGGGCGGCGCGTCGATATCGAGCATCCAGCGGGTGATGGTCGCGGTAGTGTCGGTGTGCGTCGCTTCGAACGGGGCTTCGGCCACGGCCCGGTTGCCGATGGACGAACCATGCACATAGGTCTCGTGCGTCAGGTCCATGAGGTTGTCGACCACCAGCCTGTAGTCGCACATGGCGTGGATGTATTTTCCGTCCGCGGCCCATTGCGGATCATCGTTCCAGTGCAGGTCGGGCACCAGCGCCGGATCGGCCAGCGCCGGATCACCCATCCAAAGCCAGATGAACCGGTGCCGCTCGACCAGCGGGTAGGACTTGACGCAGGCCGAGGGATTTATCGTGTCCTGCGACGGCATGTATACACATCGGCCGGTATCGTCGAACTCCAGCCCGTGGTAGCCGCAGATGACATTGTCCCCGTGCAGCTCGCCCATCGACAGCGGCAGCAGCCGGTGCCAGCAGGCATCGGCCAGCGCGACTGGCGAGCCATCCTGCTTGCGGTACATAACCACGGGCTTGTTGCAAATGGTGCGCGGCAGCAATTCGCGCTTCAGCTCCACATCCCAGGCAGCGGCATACCAGGCGTTCAGCGGAAAGGTCTGGTGGGTCACGGTCAGGTCTCCTCGTTCCCGATCGCGGCGATTGAATACCAGTTGTATACATTTTGCAAGATGGCGATTGCCAATCCCTACGGATCACGCCATCAATCGGTCCGTTTGAGGAGGAGAGTTCACATGGCCGCCAAGCCACCCTATCGCGCCGATGTCGTGGGCAGCTTCCTGCGCCCCGAAGCCGTCAAGCAGGCCCGCAAGGCGCATTTCGCCGACAAGACGCTGCCGGCCGAGGAGTTGCACGCCATCGAAGACGCAGCCATCCGCGACGTGATCCGGATGCAGGAAGAGGCCGGTCTAAAGGCCGTGACCGATGGCGAGTTCCGCCGCGCCTGGTGGCATTTCGACTTCATGGGCATGCTCGATGGCCTCGAGATCATCCAGCGCGAAGGCGGCGGCATCCAGTTCCACGGCGTGCACACCAAGCAGGATGTGCCGGTGATCAGCGGCCGGCTCGGCTTTCCGTCCGATCATCCCATGCTCGAGCATTTCAAGTTCGTCGCCGCCAATACCAGTGTGACGCCCAAGATCTCCATCCCCGGTCCCAGCGCGATCCATTTCCGGGTCGCCGAGGACGACATTGCCGTGCCCGAATACAAGCACGACGCCGAGGCCTATTTCGAAGCCATCACCGCCACCTACAAGGATGCGGTCAAGGCCTTCTACGACGCCGGCTGCCGCTACCTGCAGATGGACGACATCTTCTTTGCCTATCTGTGCGATCCCAAGATTCGCGCCGAGCGCAAGGCGAAGGGCGAGGACCCCGATTGGCTGATCGGGCGCTACGCAAAGATGATGCACGATGCCATTGCCGACCGGCCCGACGACATGCTGATCGGCATGCATATGTGCCGGGGCAATTTCAAATCCACCTGGGTGGCCGAAGGCGCCTACGACCCGGCTGCCGATGCGGTGTTCAACCAGACCGGCGTCGACATCTACTTCATGGAATATGACACCGAGCGCGCCGGTGGCCTGGAACCCCTGCGGCTCCTGCCCAAGGGCAGCAAGCGCGTGCTGCCCGGCTTCATCACCACCAAGACGGCGGAACTGGAAGACATGGACGATCTCAAGCGCAAGTTCGAGGCCGCGGGCCAGTATTGCGACATCGACCAACTCGGCATCGCCCCGCAATGCGGCTTCGCCTCGACCGAAGAGGGCAATTCGATCACCATGGACGACCAGCGCCGCAAGCTCGACCTGGTGGTCAGGACCGCCGAGACCATCTGGGGCAGCGTCTAGCCGCCGCGGTCGCAAGGGAACCGATGCTGGCCGCGTGTCGCCTGACGCGGCCGGTCATCTCCGGCACGGCCTTGTAGCCGCTACAAAGGCGGCGCCGACATCGGCGAGGTTGCAGCAGGTCGCTGAAGTGGTTAGCTGTGGGCGACTGCGATATGGCCGCCGCCGGCGGCCATAATATGGTTTGGGCGAGAGGCGACCCCTCGGCAAATATGAAACTCCCCCTGCGCCTTGACGGAACGGGTGCGGCCACGCCCACTGCGATCATGCCGTCCTCGGACCTTGATGAACGGATCGGCAAACCAAAGGGTTGGCTCCATCGCCGCACGGGGGTTCTGACCCGATACTATTGCGGCGCCGAAGATCAGGTCGACCTGGCGGTTTCGGCCAGCCGGCAGGCCATGGAGAGCGCGGACGTTTCGCCCGGCGAGATTGATGTCATCCTGTTTGCCGCGGCCGTGCCGTACCAGTCAATCCCGGCTACGGCGCCGCTGATCCAGCAGCGGCTGGGGATAGCCGATGGCGCCTGCGCGGCTTTCGACATCAATTCGACCTGCCTCAGCTTCCTCACGGCCCTGGACATGCTGGCGTCGCTGCTGGCGAGCGGGCGATACCGGCGTGGGCTGATCGTCGCGTCCGAGGTGGCATCGCGTGCACTGCCCTGGGATGACGATCCTCTGACTGCGGCATTGTTTGGTGATGGTGCCGCTGCAGCAGTCTTCTCCGCCGGCGACGGATCCGCCCATCTGGCGGCAGCGGCAATGGAGACTTACCCCTCCGCGTTCGACGCCTGCCGGATCGGCTCGGGCGGTACGCGATACGACTACCACAACGAGCCAACCGAATATGCCCGCCACGCCCTGTTCGAGATGAATGGCGACGCGCTCTACAAGCTTACGGTGAAGCATTTTCCTGCCTTTATCGAGCGCCTCCTGGCCGAGGCAGGATGGCAGCATGGCGATGTGGACGTCGTCGTGCCGCACCAG
>CAMLOA010000116.1 GCA_946481445.1 uncultured Devosia sp.
TGCGCCACAGCACTTCGTTGATCACGGCGAGCGCCACGAAGAACAGGCCCCAGTTCAGCGTCAGCTTGCTCCAGCCCTCGGGCCGCAGCTTGTAGACGTCGCCGAACACGTATTTGAGCAGTGACTGTCCGAACACCAGCCCACCCAGCAGCACCGCCGCGAACAGCGAATTGGTGATGGTGGGCTTCATCTTGATGAAGGTGTCGTCCTGCAGCCAGAGCGTCAATCCGCCGAACACCAGCACGACCACGCCGGTGACCAGCGGCATCACCGCCACCTTCTTCAGGATCGCCCAGGCCAGACCGAGCGACAGCACCATCGCTCCCATGAACCAGGCCGTGGCCACGAAGATGTCGGCGCGCGCATTGGCGATGAAGAACACCACCAGCGGCCCCAGCTCCAGCGCCATCTTGATGAGTTGGGGTCGCAGTTCGTCCCAGTTGATCTCGGGCTCGGCAGTCTTTTCGGTCATTGGCAATCTCGTTCGGCAGCGGCGTCAATGTGATCGCACTCGCCCCCCTATGCAAGGACCGATGTAGGCAAGCCATGTGGTGACAATGCGGCTTTCCCGCTGCTCGTGCGATGCGCGCGGCTATTCCCGCCCGGCAATGGCCTTGGCGAAATCGCCGGCGGTGAACGGTTCGAGGTCTCCCACGCTCTCGCCGACGCCGATGAAGTGGACCGGCAGCCCGAACTTGCGCGCAATCGCGACCAGGATGCCGCCGCGCGCCGTCCCGTCGAGTTTGGTCATGACCAGCCCCGTCACGCCCGCGCGCTGGCCGAAGATCTCCACCTGCTTGAGCGCATTCTGGCCGGTCGTCGCGTCCAGCGTCAGCAGGGTCGCATGCGGCGCGCCCGGATCGACCTTCTTGATGACGCGGATGACCTTTTCGAGCTCGTTCATCAGCTCGTCGCGGTTCTGCAGCCGTCCGGCCGTGTCGATGATCAGCACGTCGCGTCCCTCGGCCCGCGCCTGGGTCACCGCGTCGAAGGCCAGCCCCGAGGCATCGGCGCCGGCAGGCCGGGCGATCACCGGCGCGCCGGTCCGCTGACCCCAGACCTGCAGCTGCTCGATGGCGGCGGCGCGGAACGTGTCCCCCGCAGCCAGCATGACGGAGCGGCCCTCGGCGGCGAATTTCTGCGCCAGCTTGCCGATCGTGGTGGTCTTGCCCGAGCCATTGACCCCGATCATCAGGATGACGAAGGGCTTTTGCGCCCCGTCCACGACCAGCGGCCGTGCTACCGGGGCCAGCACCTTTTCCACTTCGGCGGCGAGCACCGCGCGCACATCTTCGCCCGTTACGTCGCGGTCGAACCGGTCGCGGCGCAGCGTTTCGGTGATCGCCATGGCCGTCTCGATGCCGAGATCGGCCTGGATCAGCACGTCCTCCAGCTCGTCCAGCGTCGCCGCATCGAGCTTGCGCTTGGTGAAGACCGAGGTGATGGACGTGGTAAGGCTGTCGGACGAGCGCTTGAGACCTGAGGCGAGGCGCGCGAACCAGCCCTGGCGCGGCGCCTCGGCCGGGACCTCGACAACGGCCGGCGGATCGAGCGGTACCGGGATCGTCTCCGGCTCGGGGAGCGGCTCTGGCGGAGGCGTGGCGGCACGCTCCGCTGCCTCCTCGATATCCTCGATATAGTCCGGCGTCGTCTCGGGCGGACCGGGCAGCGGCGGCTCCTGCACGCGGACCTCGTCCGGCGGCGGGGCGGGCGTCGGCAAGACGGGCTGGGGCACCGGGACGGCGGCTTCCGGCCGCGCCTCGGGCGGTGCGGGGGTCTCGCCACCACCAAACAGGCGCTTGAAGAAGCCGGATTTCTTGTCAGTCATGCCGATTCTTTCAACTTCTCTGGTGGCAAACCGCCAACCGGTCAGGCCGCTTCGCGCAGCGCCTCGCCCACGAGCCCCTCGCCGCCCACGCCCGTAATGCGAACGGCCAGCAGGGCGCCCGGTTGCGCGCCGGGCACGGCGACGGGCACGAACTGTTCGGTCCGGCCCAGCCCCTCGCGCTCCATGAGCACAGCCTCGACCTGGCCGATGCGGCTCTCGCAGAGCCTGGTGAACTGGATTTCCCCCAGGGCCCGCAATTGCGTCGCCCGCGCGCGCGCCACGGCCCGCGGCACCTGCGGCATGCGGGCGGCCGGCGTGCCCTGGCGCGGCGAATAGGGAAAGACATGCAGGTAGGTGAGCTCCGCCTCGGTCACGAAGCCCAGCGTATTGGCGAACATCTCGTCGGTTTCGGTGGGGAACCCGGTGATGATATCGGCGCCGAACACCATGTCGGGCCGCAGGCGCCGCAGCTTATGCACCACGCCCAGCGCGTCGGCGCGGCCATGCCGCCGCTTCATGCGCTTGAGGATCAGGTCGTCGCCCGATTGCAGGCTGAGATGCAGGTGCGGCATCAGCCGCCGGTCGGAGGCCACCGCATCGTAGAGCGCCTCGTCCGCCTCGATGGAATCGATCGACGAGATGCGCAGGCGCGGCAGGTCCGGCACATGCCGCAGGATCGCCTGCACCAGCTTTCCCAGCGTCGGGCTGCCCGGCAGGTCCGGACCATAGGAGGTTATGTCCACTCCGGTCAGCACCACTTCGCGATAGCCATTGGCGGCCAGTGTCCTGACCTGCTCGACCACCGCGCCCATCGGCACCGAGCGCGACGGCCCCCGGCCAAAGGGAATGATGCAGAAGGTGCAGCGGTGGTCACAGCCATTCTGCACCTGCACGAAGGCGCGGGCACGGCCATCCATGCCCTCGATGAGGTGCCCGGCGGTCTCGCGCACGCTCATGATGTCGTTGACCTGCACCTTGTCGTTGAGGCTCACCCCGAAGACCAGCGGATTGTAGCTCTCCGCCTTGAGCTTGTCGGCATTGCCGATGACGAGGTCGACCTCGGCCATGTCGCCGAATGTGCGGGCCTCCGTCTGGGCGGCACAGCCGGTGACGATGATGCGCGCCGCCGGATTGTCGCGCCGCGCCTTGCGCACGGCCTGCTTGGCCTGGCGCACCGCCTCGGCGGTCACCGCGCAGGTATTGATGATGATGGCATTGTCCAGCCCGGCCTTGCGGGCCTCGGCCTTCATCACCTCGCCCTCGTAGGCATTGAGCCGGCAGCCGAAGGTCAGCGTCTCGACGGCCATCAGGCGGCGGCCTCGTCGCGCGTCCAGGCGCCGGTTGCGGGGTCGAGCGTGCCCGTCCATTCCAGCTCTGCCGGCCCGGTCAGCGTCACGTGGTCATTGGCCAGCCATTCGACCACCAGGTCGCCACCCGGCAGGGTAACGGTCGCCTTGCGCGCCGTGCGGCGCGTGCGGGCCCCGTTGACCACGGCGGCGCAGGCGGCGGTGCCGCAGGCCTCGGTCAGGCCGGCGCCACGCTCCCAGGTGCGCAGGATGATGCGGTCGGGCGCCAGCACATTGGCGATCGAGATATTGGCACGCTCGGGGAAGATGGGGTGGTTTTCCAGCATCGGACCGAACCGGTCCAGCGCATAGGACCACACATCCTCCTTGACCCAGAACGTGGCCTGGGGGTTCCCCATGGACATGACCGAAGGTGAGTGCAGCACCGGGGCATCGATGGGCCCGATCTGCAGCTCGATCTGCCGCGTGTCGGCGAATTCTTCCGCCAGCGGAATGTCGTACCAGGCAAACCGCGGCGTCCCCATGTCCACCGTGATCTGCCCGTCACCGGACTCTTCGCCGAAAAGAATCCCGGCCACTGTCTCGAAGGTGAAGCGCTGGCGGCCTTGCTCGGCGGAGAGGACCTGCACCACGCAGCGCATGCCGTTGCCGCAGGCCTGGGCGTGCGAGCCATCCGAATTGATGATCTCGATATAGTTGGCGGTGCCGGGCGTGCGCGGATCGTGGATGGCCATGATCTGGTCGAACTTGGTGCCGGCTGTGGCGTTGATGGCCACGGCAGCGGCAGGCGTGACCCGTCCGGCCTGGCCGCGCATGTCGGCCACGATGATCTGGTTGCCCAGCCCGTTCATCTTGAGAAACGGCACGCCGCTCACGTCGAGATCGCCCTGTCCTTGTCTGGCTATGGTGCCCTATATGGCGGAACTGGCCGCCAAATGCCAGTGCGGCGCTGCCTGGAGCCACTTCCCTCCCTCCCGGGCCTCGGGAAAAACCCGCAAAAATTCATGATTTGTAAGGGTTTGCTCCTTCAGGGCCCCTTAACCAGCCCATCAGCTTGCCCACGCCAGCGCCGCGCGCCTGCGCTACTTTCAGGCTGAAGATCGACCATAGTCCCATCCGACCGACGCCATTGTGGAGCACCGGCCCATGAACATGACCATGATGACCAATCAGATCATCACCGACTGGCAGCCTCACTACCCGTCCTTGTTCGGCAATCACTCGCTGGCGCTCAGCCACAGCCTGGCCGATTCCCCGCTCTTTACCGACGACGCCCTGGCGCGCCTGATCGAAAAGACCCCGCGCGAGGCCTACCACGTCAATTATTCCCAGAAGACGCCAGGCAACCCGCCCAAGCGGCGCGAGGGGGAGATCCGCGACCTGTCCGGCCACGAAGTGCTCGACGTCGTGCGCAATGGCAATATCTGGATCAACCTCACGGCGCCGGCCAGGACCGATCCCGCCTATGGCGCCCTGCTCGACAGGCTCTATGCCGAGTTCGAGGAGCGCGTACCCGGCTTCAGGAGCTACAAGCGCAACCTGACCATCCTCATTTCCTCGCCCAATGTCTCGGTGAAATACCATTCCGACGTGCCCGGGCAGAGCCTGTGGCAGGTGCGTGGCACCAAGAAGCTCTATGTCTACCCGGCCTCCAGGCCGTTCATCAGCCAGCCGGCGCTGGAGAAGCTGATCCTGGGTCAGCTGCGCGAGACCGACATGCCCTACGAGCCCTGGTATGACGACTATGCCGAGGTGCATGTGCTCGAGGCCGGCAAGATGATCCATTGGCCGCTCAACGGCCCGCACCGCGTGGTCAACGAAAACATGCTCAATGTGAGCTTCACCACCGAGCACTGGACCGACGAACTGCGCAAGCATTATGCGGTGAACTATGCCAACGGCATTCTGCGCAACAATCTGGGCTTCTCCAGACTGTCCCAGCAGGTGACCGGCGCCTCCTATCTGGCCAAGCTCGGGCTGGCGGGCCTGGTCAAGTTCACGCCGCTCAACCCGCAGAAGAAGAAGGTCTACACCGTCGATTTCCAGGTTGATCCGGCTGCTCCCGAAGGCGTGCGCGACATCGAGGCCTATACGTTCAGCAAATGAGTTCGCTCAGCGCCCTTCCCCGTGCCCATGAACGGCGGCATTACCAGGCCGCCGGACGTGCTGCCGACCAGGCTTTCGGCCTGCGGACCGACCTGGTCCGCACGCGCGAGGCCTTCGATGCCATCGCGCATCAATGGGAGGGGCTGGAGACCCAGGTCGATGGCGCCGTGCTGTTCCAGAGCAGCGGCTGGGCGCGGGCCATATTCGACTTCGAGGCCGCGCGCGGCACTACCGGGTTCGACCCCGTCATCGCCCTGCTCAAGGATGGCCAGCGCCTGGTGGCAGTGCTGCCGCTCGAGCGCATCCGTACCCGCGCACGCACCGTGCTGACACCCCTGGGGCACGCCTTTGCGCAATATTCGGACGCCCTGATCGGCCGCGGGCTCGATCCCCGCGATGCAATGGCCCGCCTCCTGCGCACCGCCATTACCGCGGCACCCTGCGACGCGGTCAGCTTCCTCAAGGTCCGCAGCGACAGCCAGCTGGCCAAGGGGATGCCGGCCAACCACCTGGTGACCGGTACCGAGCAGGGCGCACCCTATGTGGCGCTCAGCGCCTTCCCCGACTTCGACACCTATTTTCACACCATTACGCCAAAGACGCGCAAGAACATGCGCAATGCCCGCAACCGGCTGGCGCGCGAAGCACCTGTCACCCACGACATCGCCGTCGATCCGACCGAAACGCTGGGCATTATCGAGCGGACCCTGAGTGGCCGGGCTGAGCGGCTGAAGGACCAGGGCCTCAGTTCGCGCGCTTTCCGCGACACCGCCTTTGCCGACTTCTGCAAGGGCCTGCCCAGGCGCCCGGACATGTCGCTCCTGGCCATGTCGCTGCGCCATGACGGCTATCCCATCGCCGAGCAGTGGGGCTTCATCCACAAGCGCCGCTACTATGCCTTTGTCGCCAGCCGCGACTTCTCCAATTCCGATGAGAGTCCGGGCAAGCTGCATCTGGGCGAAGTGCTTCGCGCCTGCGCGGACAAGGGCCTGTTGGGGGCCGATCTCATGGTTCCCGTCATGCCCTATAAGCTCACCTGGGCAACCGAAGTGGTGACCGTCACCGACTATGCCCTGGCGGTGTCCCCGCGCGGCCTGCTGGTCATCAACCTGTGGGACAGGCTGCTGCGCCCCCTGTTCAAGCATGTCGTGCTCAACATGCCCAGGGGACCACGCGCCCTGCTGATGAAACTGGCCGGGCGCAGTCTCTAGCCGTTTCTTGACTCTGCCGCCTGTTTCCCCTACACGCAGCCCGTTCATCAGGCTTTTGCCC
>CAMLOA010000117.1 GCA_946481445.1 uncultured Devosia sp.
TGGCGACCATTGCCAAGATCTGGCGCGCCGGCTGCATCATCCGCTCGCGGTTCCTGGACCAGATGAGCTCGGCCTATGCCAAGGGCGGCAACACCAACCTCCTGGTGGTGCCGGACTTCGTCACCCTGATGAAGGAAAGCCATCCTTCGCTGCGCAAGGTCGTAGCTGCTGCGGCCGTGGGCGAGTTCCCCATGATCTGCCTGTCGGCGGCGCTGAGCTATTTTGACAGCTACCGGCAGGCTTTGGGTACGGCCAACCTGACCCAGGGCCAGCGCGACTTCTTCGGTGCTCATGGCTTCGAGATCGTTGGACGCGGGACCGATCTGCACGGCACCTGGCCGAGCACGCTGGGCAAGTAAGCCGTGACCTGACAAGGTATCAAGAGGCCCCGCCTATGTGCGGGGCCTTTTGTTTGGAGCCATGCCATGACGCCGCAAGACCTGCTGAAGCTCTATGAGAGTCAGATCAACCTCCACCGGTTCGACGCTGTCGCGCCGCTGATCGCCGCGGACGCGGTCTTCTGGTTCAACGACGGCTCGTTTGAGGGACATGCGGCCATACGCGGCGCCTTTGAGCGAACCTGGGCCAACCTGGGGGATGAGACCTACTGGCTGAGCGAGCTGCGCTGGATCGCCGTGGGCGACATGGCGGCAAGCTGCATCTACCAGTTCAATTGGAAGGCCTCGATGAACGGCCAGGAAGTATCGGGCATCGGACGTGGGACAACCGTGCTCCGACATCAAGCGGACGGTTGGCGGATCGTGCATGAGCACTTGAGTGGGGTTCCCGGCTAACTCGCGGGGCGATGCAGCACCTCAGAGTGGCTTGAACATCAGCAAGGCATCCACCAGTCCATGGCGGGGATGGTTGAAGGCCCTGGGAAGCCGGGCCAGGATGTCGAAGCCGAAGCTCTGCCAGAGATGCACGGCGGCCTCGTTGGTCGACACCACGAAGTTGAACTGGATGCCCTGGAAGCCCTGGGCGCGGCAATAGTCGATGGAATGGGCACATAGCGCGCGCGCGATGCCACGGCCCCGTGCTGCAGGCGCGGTCATGTAGCCGCAGTTGGCGATATGGCTGCCGCCGCCCTGCTGGTTGGCACGGACGTAGCTGGCGCCCAGGATGACGCCGTCCTCCTCGGCAACGAAGTTGACCTTCTCGGGCGAGGCAAAATAGGCCCGGGCAACGGCCTCGGTGCCGTCGCGGGGCAGGGCGAAAGTCTCGCCCTCCCGCATGATCGGCTCGATGATCGTCCAGAGATGGGACCAATCGGCGTCAGTTGCGGGTCGGATTTGCATCGGGATTGTCGGCATCTTCATCGATTGGCGGGACACGGATCTGCCCCGGCGGCGGCATGTCCGGCACCACCGGATGGTCGGCAATGGAGGGACGATGCGTCAGCTCGAAGCGCCATGCGGCGATGAGAAACACGACGAGCGCGACCACAACGCAGATGGCGGCCGCCAGGAAAGGTGCACCGGGAAAGTAGCCGGGGGAGTCGGCGGCCGTGGTGAAATAGGAGAAGATCTGCGTGGCGGCGAGTGGCCCGATAATGGTGGCCAGCGAATTGGCGGCGTTGACGGCACCCTGCAGTTCGCCCTGTGCATTGTCCGGCACCTGGCGCGACAGCACGCCGTTGATGGCGGGCGCGGCGAGCCCGCTGACCGCGCCGACCATGATGAAGAGGTAGAGGTAGAAGACCTCATCGGTGAAGGCGACGCCGGCAAAGGCCGTTATGGCCGCGAGTAGCCCGATGATCACCACAGGCGTCTCGCCCAGGCGCTTGACCATGGGACCGACCAGGAAGCCCTGGCAGATGGCAAAGCCGATGCCGAATGCGCCCAGCGCACGGCCGATATTGGACGAGGTGAAACGGAACACTTCCACGGTGAAGTAGCTGAAGACCGAGGGCAGGGCCTGGGCCGCCAGCGAGAAGGCAAACAGAATGCCGAGCAGCCACAGCACCACCGGGTACTGGCGCAGCGCGACAAGCGCCCCAAATGGATTGGCGCGGCGGATGTCGAACTTCCGGCGCGAGTGTTTCGGCAGGCTTTCAGGCAGGACCAGCAGGCCGAACAGGAAGTTGGCGAAGGCCAACCCTGCGGCAGCGTAAAACGGCACACGGGGCCCGAACTCCCCGAGTTCGCCGCCGATGACCGGGCCGATGATGAAGCCCAGTCCGAAGGCGGCGCCGATGAGGCCGAAGCGGTGCGTGCGCTTGTGGGGCGGGGTGATGTCGGCCATGTAGGCGGTTGCCGTGGCGACGGCGGCCCCGGCAATGTCGGCGATGATGCGGCCGATGAAGAGGTACCAGACGACCGTGGCCACCGACATCATCAGGTAGTCGAACGTCAGTCCAAGCAGCGATGCCAACAGCACCGGCCGGCGCCCGAACCGGTCGGACAGGTTGCCCAGAACCGGGGAGAACACGAACTGCATGAAGGCGTAGGCAAAAACCAGGTACCCGCCGATGACCGCGGCATTGGCCACGCTGCCGCCGGTGAGGTCCTCAAGCAGTTCAGGCAGGACGGGCACGATGATGCCAACGCCGATCATATCGAGCAGGATCGTCACCAGAATGCAGGCGAGTGTCAGGCGTGAGCGGGTCGCAGCTTGCATACTAGGACGCTAACCTCTGGTTACCGAAGGGATTTCGGAGCGTGTCGCGCAGTTGACACAGCCGCCGCTACCAAGGCAAGGCCGAAGGGTAGCCGGAGGTTCCAGGATAGGCCCGGGCAGACGCGCAAAAGAAGAGTCGGGGCAGGGCATTAGCGGGGATCGTTCACAGGAAGAATCGCCAAGGCGTCGTGGCCGTAGAGCCAGTCGAGACGCCGCATGTGACCCAGCGGACCCTGGGCGGCGATGACCAGGTTGCGCGCCATGCTCAGGGGCCAGGGAAGGTGGAAGATGGTACCATTCTTCAATGACGTGCGGGCGACGCGGGCCGTGCGCGGCTGTCGCAGCCGCGCATAGCGGGCGAACGCATCGGCCGGGCTGTCCGCCCCGACCAGCAGGGGGGCCAGGGCAGCCGCATCCTCCATGCCCATCGCGGCACCCTGGGCCTGGAACGGCACCATTGCGTGGGCAGCGTCGCCAGCCAGGCCGATATTGCCATCGAACCAGCGCGACGTGCTGACCGCATAGAGCGGCCAGGGCGTCCAATTGGTGGCCTTGTCCAGTATCGCGGACAGCAGAGGCCATTTCGCAAGGCTGGCTGGCAGGGGCGGCGTATCCTGCTGTCCGGCCTCCGCATCCGGCTGGGGTGCGAACAGGGCCAAGTTTACCTGACCGCGATGGGGAAGGGGATAAGCCACGGCATGCAGACCCGGCGCAAGGAAGACCGAGACCCGGTCCAGCGGAATTTTGCCTGCAATATCAACGAATGGAACAAGGGTGCGCCAGGCGATCCGGCCATTGTATTGCGCGTCCGGCCCATCCAGCAGATGCCGGCGCGCATGGGAATGGACGCCGTCGGCGCCGATCAGGGCCCGGCCGCGGCCCGTGCGCGTCTGGCCACCGGCCTCATCGATCGAGACGGTGACGCCGCGGGCGTGGGAAACGGCATCCCAGCCGCGGACGCCGAACACGACGTCAATATTGGCGAAGCGCCGCGTGGCCTTGTAGAGCGCGTCGGCCAGGTCGGCCCGGTGCATGACGGCATAGGGGGCGCCGTAGCGGTCGCGCATGGCCTGGCCGAGGGCGAGCGTCACCAGCGGCCGGTCGCGGCCGGCGGGGATGATGTCGATGCCGGCGGGCTCGAGACTGCGGGCGGAGATGGCCTCGTCCAGGCCGAGATTGTCGAGGATTTTCCGAGCGTTAGGGCTTATCTGGAGGCCGGCGCCAAACTCGGAGAGGTGCGGCTGGCGTTCGAGCACGACTACGGTGGCACCGAACTTGGCCAGCGCCAGGGCCAGCGTTAGCCCGGTGATTCCGGCGCCGGCGACGTAGTAGATCTGCCCTGTGGCAGGCACGGCTAGGCGGCGTCGGCCTGGTAGACGGCGGAGAGCGGGTTGGCCGTGCCGGCGGGAAGCTTGGAGCTGAAGACGTAAAGCGTTGAGCAATAAGGACAAACGATCTCGTTGTCCTTGCCCATGTCGAGGAAGACATGGGGGTGGTCAAACGGGGGCAGGGCGCCGACGCACTGGAATTCCTTCGAGCCGATCTCGATCTGGCGGAGGCCTTCGGTGTTGTGGAAATGGGGCGTGGTGCCGTGAGCCATAGCAAGAAAACCTGTTTGATTTGGCCGGACCATATGCCAAGCACGGGGGGATGAAAAGGGTTCACACCCCATTCGATGCGATGCATCACTTGGCGCCAATATGCTGGCGAAGTGTCATGAAAATGCGCGGGAAAATGTAGCATGCCCCACCTGCAGTCAGACGGGCTCAGCCTGGCCTATCAAAGCTTTGGCGAAGGGTTGCCCGTGTTGTGCATCCATGGCTTTGCCTCGAGCGGCAAGGTCAACTGGATCGACACCGGCTGGGTCGAGACGCTAACGGGCGGCGGCTACCAGGCGATTGTGCTGGACAATCGCGGGCATGGCCAATCGGACAAGCCCCACGATCCGGAACGATACTATCCGGCCGACATGGCACGCGACGCCGTTGCGCTGCTCGATCACCTGGGGATCGGGCAGGCCGCCATACTAGGCTATTCCATGGGCGCGCGGATAAGTGCCTTCATGGCCTTCGAACACGAGGAGCGGGTGGCCTGCGCAATCTTCGGCGGCATGGGCATGAACCTGATCAACGGGCTGAGCGATGGCAATGACATCATTTCCGGCCTGCTGGCGCCTTCGCTGGAAGGCCTGACCCATCCCACGGCGCGGCAGTTCCGCATCTTTGCGGACCACACCGGCAGCGACCGGCAGGCACTGGCCGCCTGCATGGAAACCTCGCGCCAGCCGATGGCGCGTGCCGACGTGCGGCGCATCAACGTGCCGGTGCTGGTGGCCGTAGGGGAGGCCGATGCGATGGCCGGAGCGCCCGAACCGCTGGCCGAGCTGATTCCGGGGGCGGAAGCGTTCGTCATCCCCAAGCGCGACCACATGCGGGCGACAGGCGACAAAGCCTTCAAGGCGGCAGCACTAGAGTTCCTGGGCAGGGTGTATCGCTAGGGCGGCTGGAAGGACCTTGGGCCGATTGCCTGGTCCTGGGAGCCCGCCGGGCTTCGACGCCCTGTTCAGACACTGCCAACAGAGGTTCCCGCCTTCGCGGGAATGACCCGGTGGGCATACGCCAATCGCAGAAGCTGTGAACCAATCTTTTCGGCAAGGCTTTGTCTTGCAGCACGAGATGGCTTATATCGGTAAGTCTCGATGAAGCGGAGCGGCCCATGAGCACGAGCGCAACCAAGACTGCCAGCATCAAGTCGGTCGACCCAGTATGGGAAGCGGTTCGCGCCGGTGCGCGGCAGATGGTGACGGACGAGCCATCGCTGTCGAACATGGCCATTTCGACCATCCTCAACCACGACACGTTCGAGGAAGCGCTGGCGCACCGGCTGGCGGCACGCCTTGACCACGACGATGTGTCGGCTGACCTCATCCGCCAGGCCTTTGCCGAAATCCTGCAGGATCACCCCCAGATCGGGGAATATGCACGTGTCGACCTGGCGGCGACGCTGGAGCGCGATCCGGCCTGCCACCGGGCCGTGGAGCCGCTCCTGTTCTTCAAGGGCTACCAGGCCATCCAGACACACCGCTTTGCCCATGCCATGCACAAGGCGGGGCGCCGCGATTTTGCTCTCTACCTGCAAAGCCGGTCCAGCCAAGTCTTCCAGGTGGACATCAATCCGGCTGCGCCGATCGGCAAGGGGATCATGCTCGACCACGGCACGGGCCTGGTGATCGGCGAAACCGCCGTGGTGGGTGACAATGTCTCCCTGCTGCAGGGCGTGACGCTGGGCGGGACGGGCAAGGCCGACGAGGACCGCCACCCCAAGATCGGCAATGGCGTGCTGATCGGGGCGGGGGCCAAGGTGCTGGGCAATATCAAGATCGGCGACTGCTCGCGCATCGGCGCCGGTTCGGTGGTGCTCAAGGAAGTGCCGCCCCGCAAGACCGTGGCGGGCGTACCCGCCAAGGTCATCGGGGAAGCAGGCTGTGCGCAGCCAGCCCTGGTGATGGACCAGATGATCCTCGTCCACGATCGCGCCGCGCCCAAGGGGTGAGGCGACGCGGGGGCCGGTACTTGCGCTGAAGATGCCAGACGGCGAGGCCGTCCCGCTGCTTCGAGGTGGCCGGACAAGCCCTTCCATCCGGTTTGTCACCGCTAAAAAGCCGCGGTTTGGGGGTTGTATGCCACCAATTGCCGACTAGATTGCCGGCTCAGCCAAACAGCAGGACACGGACAGTGAACCACCCCGAGATCATCAAGCTGCAGAAGTTCCTGCAGGTGAAATTCAACAACAAGAACATCGACGTGCGGCCGCGTGCCAAGCTCAACGACTCCGTCGAGGTGTTCATCGGCGATGAATCGATCGGGCTTATCCACGTGGACG
>CAMLOA010000118.1 GCA_946481445.1 uncultured Devosia sp.
AGCTCAACGCGTGGAAGGACGACATCCTCCGCGAGAGCCGCGAGACCCTCGAGAATTTGCAGGAAGAGAGCCAGAACCATCCTGACATGGCCGACCGGGCCAGTTCGGAAAGCGATCGGTCTCTCGAGCTGCGCACGCGTGACCGGCAGCGCAAGCTGATCTCCAAGATCGACGCGGCACTCAAGCGCATCGACGATGGCACCTATGGCTATTGCGAGGAAACGGGCGACCCGATCGGCATTGCCCGGCTCGATGCCCGCCCTATCGCCACGCTGAGCCTGGAAGCCCAGGAAATGCACGAACGCCGCGAAAAGGTGTACCGGGACGAGTAGTCCCGATCCGCGATCGCGCAAAGAAGCCCGCTCACGCGGGCTTTTTGTTGTGCTTGGCTACGCGGTGGTCGTTCAGGTCCCCAGCCCCTGTCGCTGCTTGGTGATCCAGCGACCGGTATCGTCCAGGGAGAGGGCACCCCCGCCGTAGTGCATCAGGGTCAGTGCCATCACCGCCCAGGGCAGGTGGAAGTTGATCAGACCGTCGGGAATGGTCAGCTGGATAATGACCGTCATGGCCAGGATGCCTAGCGCGGCAAAGCGCGTGCCCAGCCCCAGGACCAACAGAATGGGCAGCACGATTTCACCTGTCCCGGCCAGGAACGCCATCAGGAGGGGAAAGGGATAGGCGATGGACTGGCCGAACAGATGGAGCTTGAACTCCTGTTCGAACAGATAGCGTGCGCCCGGCGACAGGGAGAACGGGCCGTCCCACTTTGTCAGTCCCGAGCGCCAGAAGGGAATGGCCAGGGCGACACGCAGGCCGAGCAGCGCCAGGGCAGCGGGGGTGCGCGCGACCAGTCCGTCCGCTCTCCGGGCGAGTGAAACAAGTGCTTCCATCAGGCTATCCCTCCATCAATGGCGGCAAACGCGCCCAGTCCGGTCAAGCCCACGAGGGCCGTTCCGGGCGCGAAGGCGGCGTCCGCGGCCATCGCTTCCTCGGTGGCCTGGCCCAGGGGCTTCCCGATCGCCAGACCGGCCAGGAAGACACCGTCGGCCGCCGCTATGCGGGTGACCGAGACGTGGGCCATCGGGCGGGTCAGCAGCACGGTTTCGCTCCCGCGGTGGCCTATCTCGGCTGGTTGATCCGACTGATGCGCGGACCAGATCGAACCCACGGGAAAGGACGACGCGACGAAGCGCGTGGCCGGGTGGAGTTCAAGGCGGCAATCAGGCAGGCGCTCCGGCGCGATCGCGCCGAGGCTCTCGATGGTGAGCATGGCCGCCTCGGCCGCGTTATAGGCATCCGACCAGGCAACTTCCAGGCGGGCCACATCGGCCAGGTAGGGCACCGGGCGGGCCGCGGGGAACGCGGATACGAAGTCGGGGAAATCCTGGCCGTAGTCGAGCAGGACTGGCGTTCGGGGCTTGTGGTCGGCGACATAGGCGCGCGCCATGCCCGTAAAGAAGTCATGACCCACCAACTGGGTGCACACCGGGAAGCGCGCCCGCAAGGCCTCGACCAGGCTCACATGCACATTGTTGCGGTAGACGGCGAACCGGGCAGCATCGTTCGTGCCGCGCGGCGAGACCAGCCCCGTGGGGACCGGCAATTCCGGGCTGACCAATGCCCGGAGGAAGGCTTGCTCGACGGGAAGGCCGGTCATGATGCGTGCCGCAGCGACGCCGCGGGGCTGTGAGAAATCGCCAGGTCCACAAGCCGCGCTTCGTCGAGCAGCGTATCCAGGCCGGGAACGTTGTTGTCCCATTCGATCAGAACGGGCCGTGGGCCGGCACGCGACAAGGTATGCTCGAAGAGGGCGAACACATCCGGGCGGACGCGGGAGCCATGGGCGTCGATCAGCAGCCGGTCCCCGGCGCTATCGGTCGTTTCATCGTAGCCGGCCAGGTGAATCTCGCCCACCAGGTCCAGGGGAAAGCGGTCGACATAGCGGTAGGGGTCAAGCCGGTGGTTCACGGCCGAGACCATGACATTGTTGACGTCCAGCAGCAGTCCGCAGCCCGTGCGATGCGCGATTGCCGCCAGGAAATCGATCTCGTCGATCGTGCTTTCGGCAAAGAGCACGTAGGTGGATGGGTTTTCGAGCAGCATGCGGCAGCCCAGCGCCTGTTGGACCTGGTCGACGTGCTGGACCACGCGATCCAGGGTTTCCGGCAGGTAGGGCAGGGGGAGGAGGTCGTTCAGGTAGCCTTCCTCATGGCTGGACCAGGCCAGGTGTTCGGAAAAACTCTGTGGCTTGTAGCGGTCGATCAGCGTCCGCAAGCGAGCAAGATGGGTCACATCGAGCGGAGATGGTCCGCCGATGGACAGCCCGACCCCGTGCAGCGACAAGGGATAGTGGTCGGTGATCGCCTGGAGATAGCGATGGGGTGGGCCACCGGCCCCCATGTAGTTCTCCGCATGGACTTCCCAAAACCCGATGTCGGGCAGGCGGGAGAGAATCTCGGCGTAGTGGGCAGGCTTGAGGCCCAGGCCGGCGTGGGCGGGTAGGTCGGTCATCATTACCTCCTGGCTGGCCGGGGGAGACGGCGGGTCTCCCCCGGAAATCTGCCATCAAGCAGCGGGAAGGTCGCGGTCGAGCGGCTCCAGCGAGCCCATACGGCCGCCTTCGAATTCCATGGTGAGGCAGGTGCCGGCCGGCACGGCCTTCCAGGCATTGCCCTGATAGTCGACGGTGGACGTGCCGGCGCAGGTGGTGCCCGGCCCGGCAGCGCAGTCGTTGGCGCCGGCCAGGGCAACGCCGTAGCACTTTTCGGTGTCCTGGGCGGCGGCCGGGGCCGCAGCGGCACCGGCGAGGGCGGCGGCGAGCGAGGCTGCGAGGGCAAGGTTGGTCAGGTTGGTCATTGCGATCTCCTCAATTGGCCGGGACTGCTTTTGCATCCCGGTGCCTGCCATTCGTCGCCCGGCCGAGCCTGGTTACTGCCCGCAGCAAATATCTGGCATGCAGGCGCGGACTTGCCTGTTTCGGCTGCGGCTGACATGAGAACCGCCTTGAAGACAACGGACGACGACATCAATGAAGGTCATATTTGACACCGATCCCGGCATCGACGATGCCATGGCGCTGCTCTATCTGAGCAAGCTGCCGCAGATCGACCTGCTCGGGATCACCACCGTGGTTGGCAATGCCAGCCTCGAAACCACGACCCGCAATGCCCTCTACCTCCGCCAGCAGTTCGGCATCAGCGCTCCGGTGATCCGCGGTGCCGGAGAGACGCTCGATGGCGTGGTCAAGCCACCCGCCGCATTCGTGCATGGCGACGACGGGCTTGGTAACATCGGCGTTCCCGAAACCGATGAAACCGGCCTGCTGGCCGGCGAGGCCAGCCAGTTCATCATCGACACCCTCCGCAGGCATCCGGGCGAGGTGACCATCGTGGCGGTAGGACGCCTCACCAATCTGGCGCTGGCCCTCCGCACCGATCCAGGAATTGGGGCGCTGGCCAGGCAGGTCGTGATCATGGGCGGCGCGTTCGGCTATGAGGGGCGCAGCGGCAACATCACCCCGGCGGCGGAAGCCAATATCCACGGCGATCCGGTGGCGGCCGACGAGGTGTTTGCGGCCGATTGGCCCGTCGCGATCGTGGGCCTCGATGTTACGCACGATATCGTTCTCGACACCGACTACCTGGCGGCCCTGGCTGCCGAAGTCGGCGCCAATGGCGAACTTCTGCGGCAGATGTCGGGGCACTATGCCCGCTTCTATGAGGATGTCATGGGCATAGCCGGGGTGGTCGGGCATGACCTGCTGGCCGTGACCTATCTGGTGCACCCGGAGTGGTTCGAGACCCGCTCGGGGCCGGTCTGCGTGCTGTGTGACGGCATCGCCGTGGGTCAGACCATCCAGATGCCGGCGGAACGCAAGGGTGGTCATCCTGCCTGGGCGGCCCGCCCGGCCCACCTAGTGTGCACGCGGGTCGATAGCCAGGCCGTATTGCGGCACTATCGGGAAACGGTCGCGGCCTGAAGCTGCAACGAAAACGGGGCCCGAGGGCCCCGTTGATCATTGGATACCGGCGGTTCAGAAGCCGAACACGGTGGTGATGCTGGACTGGCCGTTGCCGTTCTGCACGCATTCGGCATCGGTGGCCTCGCCGAACTGGAACAGCCCGCAATTGTTGTTGTTGCCGTTCTGGTGGATGGTGCCGTTATGGCCGTTGCCCTCCTGGAAGATCAGGCCGTTATTGCCCGACCCGTTCTGGTTGAAGCCGGCCGAGTTGAAGTTGCCGTTCTGGTGGGCATTGGCGCCGGTGGCCGACATCCCGTTGATCAGCGAGAACATCTGCAGGCCCAGGCCCAGGGCCTGCTGCTGCTCGGGATCGGTGGGCGTGATGCTGATCGAAAGCTGGCCGGCGGCCATGGCGGGAGCCGACAGGCTGGCGACGCCGATGACGGCGGCAGCGAAAGCGGCGGCGACGGTCTTGGTGAACGTGGTGGTCATTTGCGTCTCTCCTGTAAGCTGGTGTTTCCAGCGCATGAGACGACCCTAGAGAGTCTGGACTGAACCGATCCGGAGCGCGGTATTCAGAATGCGTTCACTGGATAAAATTGCAGGCAAAGCGAAGGGCCCCGTCTTGTGCGGGGCCCTTCAGGCAGGCGTGGGAGCTGGTGTCACAGCAGGCTCGTCATGTCCTGATCGCAGGTCAGCGTCTTGCCATTGGCCGTGACGGTGAAGGCGATGTCGAAGGTTGAACCGGCATTGAGCAGGACCTTGCCCAGAGCGGTTTCCTCGTTGGCGTTGGCGGTGAAGTAGCCGCCCTGGCTGATGTTGGACGAACCGCCGCCCGACTGGCTGCGGACGGCGAAGCGGTATTCGCCGGTCAGTGCCACGGGGCTCAGGATGGCGCCCTCGATGGCGAGCATCCCCTGTTCGCTGCCGGTGGTGAGCCCGCAGGCGACGGCATCGGATGCCGATTTGGCGAAGCCGCTGCTGGCGGCGAGTCCGGCCATGACGAGGCCGAGGGCGATTGCGCCGAGGCGCAGGGACGAAGTGGTCATTTCATCCTCCTTTGAAGGAATGATCTGGCAAAGAGCGGCCGGAAGGGGCTGCCTTCCGGCCCTGGGCAACACATGGTTGCGATCTCTTTACGGGCAGGCCTGCACGAAGGCGCTCACATTGCCCGAGCCCTGCTGGACCACGTTGGCATTGCAACCGTCACCGACCTGCACGCCGGCAGCGATATTGCCATTGCCATCCTGGGTCAGGACCGCGTTGTGGTTGTCGCCGAACTGGCCGACGCCAGCCTGGTTGTTCCAGCCATCCTGCCAGACGTCGCCGTAGTTGTTGTTGCCCTGCTGGCCGATGGCGCTGACATTGTTGCCACCGAACTGCTGGCTGATGGCCTTGTTCCAGTTGCCGGTCTGCTTGGTGCCGAACTTGTTGTTCCAGCCGGCCTGGCTGCCGCCGACGGTGTTGCCGAAGCCGAACTGGTCGATATAGATGTCGTTCGACATTGCGGGGGCGGCCGAGGCAGCGATGGCAACGGCGGCGACTGCGGTGATGATGAGCTTGCGGATCATTTTCTAGTCTCTCCTGTTGGGGCTGCGCTCCCTCCGAGCGCTTCTTGCCGATGACACGAGAGATAATCGAGCCGGCCGGAACTGGGGCTGAACCCCGGATTCAGTTTGGGTTCATTGTGTAAAATTGTTCGATTTCAACGTTTTCGTGATCGAGTTCCCGGCGTGTGGCGCCTTGGCCGCCTGCCAACGCACCGCATCCATTGACCCGGAACGTCTTCCATACTAGTTAGTAACTGTCTGGTTACATGGAGGCGAAGGTGACGGCAGCTACGGCGGGCTTGCGGGCGGCACTGGCGGGCATCTCGGGCATATTGGTAACCCCGTTCGACGGCGATGACCGGATCGCGCCGGCGTGGCTCAGGCCGATCATCGACCGGGCGGTGGGTGCGGGCGTGCATGCATTGGTGGCCAATGGCAATACCGGCGAGTTCTATGGGCTGACCATGGCCGAGGCGGAAGCCATGGTCTCTGCAACCGGCGAAATGCTGGCGGGGCGGGTGCCGCTGATCGGGGGCGTCGGCAGGAGCGTGGGCGACGCCGTGGCACTGGCCCGGGCCAGCCGCAAGGCCGGCGCGGCTGCCCTTATGGTACATCAACCGCCCGATCCCTTCGCCTCGCCGCGTGGGGTGCATGACTATGTGGCGCGGGTCGCGGAGGCAGCCGATGGGCTGCCGATCATGCTCTACCTGCGCAATGATGCCATCGGCACCGCGAACATCGTCCGGCTGTGCAGCATACCCGGGGTGGCGGGGGTGAAATGGGCGACACCTGCGCCGATGAAGCTGAGCGAGGCCATGCGCAGTGCACCCGAGGACATCGTCTGGGTCTGCGGGCTGGCCGAAACCTGGGCGCCGCCGATGTATGCGGTGGGCGCGCGGGGCTTTACCTCGGGGCTGATCAATGTGTGGCCTGAGCATTCGGTCAGGATACACGCAGCCTTGGCGGGCGGGGATTACT
>CAMLOA010000119.1 GCA_946481445.1 uncultured Devosia sp.
GATCGGGCGACCGCGCCGGCAAGCCCTTCGTCACCGTCAATTGCGGCGCCATCCCTCCAAACCTCGTCGAGTCGGTACTGTTCGGGCACAAGAAGGGTGCGTTCACCGGCGCCATCGCCGACCAGGCGGGCAAGTTCGCCGAGGCGCACAATGGCACGCTCTTCCTCGACGAGGTCGGCGAACTGCCGCTCGACACCCAGGTCAAGCTTCTGCGCGCCCTGCAGGAGGGTGAGATCGAACCTGTTGGTGCCGGCAAGCCCGAACGCGTCAATGTCCGCGTCATCTCGGCCACCAACCGGCGGCTGCTGAACCTTGCCAAGTCGGGAGAGTTCCGCGAGGACCTCTACTACCGCCTCAACGTCTTCCCCATCTACATGCCGCCGCTACGTGAGCGCATGGAAGACCTGCCTGCAATGGTCGCGCTGTTCATCGCCCGCTTCTCGGCCGAATGCGGCAAGCGCGTGCTGGGAATCTCGCCGGTCGCCCTCGACCTGTTGCTGGCCTATGACTGGCCCGGCAATGTCCGCCAGCTCGAGAATGCCGTCTATCGCGCCGTGGTCCTGACCGACGGTGCATTTCTCGAAAGCGTCGATTTCCCGCAGATCATGGCCCAGGCCAATGGCCGCGACACGGCGCGGCTGGCGGTCCAGGCCACGCCGGTGCCAGCGGCACCGACCCATATCGACACGGCTCCGGCCCGCACCCGGCTGGCCACGGAACCACCGCCGCCCGCGCCCGACCGCTTCCTCGCAGCCGATGGCGAACTCGCCGCGCTGGCCGAGATCGAACGCGCCGCCATCGTCTTCGCCATCGAGCACCATGGCGGCCGCATGTCCCGCGTGGCCCGTGCCCTGGGCATCGGCCGATCGACATTGTATCGCAAGCTGCATGAATACGGGCTGGCCGAAGAGCTGATCAACGACGCGGCCTAGGCCGGCTCATCCGTCCCCAACCACCGCAGGGTGGCGGACGGGCGCTACCCCATCCCCCGCACGATCTCCAGAAACTCGGCATGCCCCAGGGCATGCCGTGCCGCCTCGCGATATTCCCTGACCAGCCCCTCATAGGCCTCGCGCGCGAACTGACGCAGCTTGGGGTCCTTGTCCATTTCCTTGCGCGCCAGGTCCTGGCTGAGCAGGCCCAGTCCCACCAGCACCGGGTAATGCAGTTGGGTCTGGATGTGCGGCAGCCCGAACAGGTTTTCGGGGAAATGTTCGTGCCTGGGCATTCGCGTCTGCCAGAAGGCCAGCCGCTCCCTGGTTTCAGGATGGATGCGATGGGCACGTACTTCCCGCCAGAACGGCGTATCGTCGCGCTCGACCAGGTAGTGCGTGTTGACGAAGGTGCGGAAATCATCGACCTGCCGCCCGACGCGCGCATTGTAGTCCTTGCGATCATCCGGGGTCATGTCGGCGGGCGCCTTGAGATGCCGGTCGGCAAACAGCATCATCTGCACGATCGTGCCGTGGATGGAGGTCGATTCCAGAGGCTCGAGGAAGCTTGAACTGAGGCCCACCGCCAGCACATTGCCGATCCAGGCATTTTCCAGCCGGCCGATCTGGAAGCGGATATCGCTGCGCACCTCGATCTCACGGCCCAGAACCCGCTCCACCTCCGCCTTGGCCTGTTCGGGCGTCGAGAACTCGTCCGAATAGACATAGCCGCAGCCATAGCGGAACTGCGTGGGGATCATCCACATCCAGCCGCTATCCTGTGCCCAGGCGCGGGTATAGTTGGCGATCTCCTCGCCCGGCTTGATGTCCAGCCAGAAGGGCAGCGCCCGGTTGACCGGCAGCTCATGGGCATAGGAAATCCAGGGCGCCTGCATTTCCTTGACGATGAGCTGCTTGCGAAAGCCGGTGGCATCGATGAAGAAATCGCCCTCGAGCCGCTGCCCGTTATCGAGCTCAAGCGCGCTGACGTGGCCGGTCTCCGCATCGCGGTGGATGCCGGTGACCACCGCGTCCACGATCTCTACCCCTCGGCTCTTGCTGGCAAAGAAGCGTCCGACCTTGGCCTGATCGAAGTGATAGGCGTGGTGAAACGGCCCGAGCGGGATCAGCGAGCCATCGGGTTTCCTGGCATAAGGCGCCTTCTTCTGCTCCAGGAGCGGTCCGAACAGGTGCATGTCGGTTATGGGACGCCCGGCGGCCACGGCATAGACGTTGAGGTAGTCCGACGGTGCCCCCCTGGGCGGGGCGATGACCTGGTGCGGATCGTCGATCGGGCCGTAATAGGTGAAGCCCTTGCGACGCCAGTCCTCGTGCCGGATGCCAAGCTTGAATGTCGCCTCGGTCTTGCGGAAGAACTCGAACTCGTCGATGCCGAAATGCTTGAGCAGCACGCGGAACGCCGCCGTCGTCGCCTCGCCCACGCCAACGGTGGGGATCTTGCTTGGCTCGAGCACGCTGATCCGGATGTCGAGGCCTTTGCGCCGGGCGGAATCCTGGATGATGAAGGCGGCAATCCAGCCCGCCGTGCCGCCGCCCACGACGACGAAATGCGCCCGCTTGTCCATCCGCAGTCCTCCCTGCCCTCACGCTAGGAGGAGCGATGCCCGCGGGCAAGTGGACCTTTGGAAACCGGAAGTCTCGATCCCATTTCCGCATACTATTCCATGCGAACTCGTTCTCGACCAGACGGCCCCCGGCCTGCTACACGTGTTCCATTCTGCCTCCAATATAGAACATCCATGCCACGCATTGCCAAACTCGACCGCCTGCTTGCCGTGCTGCGCGAGCGCATCTTCGTGCCCACTGGTACGCATGTGCCGTTGCGGTATCGGCCCGCCGGCAACCATGAACGCGCAAGGGTCACCGAACAGGATCGCAGCGGCTGGACACCGGTCGATCGCGATTTGGTCTGGGGCGAACCGGATGGTTACTTCTGGTTTGGCGGGCAGATCGAAATACCCGAGGCGCTTGCGGGACGGGCCCTGTTCGGGCGGGTCCATGCGCAGTTCGGCTCAGTCATGGGCCGCAGCGATCCGCAACTGCTGGTGCGGATCGACGGCCGGATCGCTCAGGGCGGTGATGGCAATCACCGCGAGTTCCGCCTGACCGGCGGGGCCGCGGCAGGGCATCGCTTCGACATCCTCATCGAGGCGGGAACCATCGAGGACCGCCGCCAGCTCGGCTTCGGCGTCGAGCTGGTCATCCATGACCGGCTGGCCGAGCAGGTCTACTACGATCTCAAGGTGCCCCTGGACGTGGCACGGCTGCTGAGGAACGACGACGCGCGCCGGGCCCGGCTGCTCCGCCATATCGACGACGCGATCGACCTGATCGATTTCAGGCCCGGCGACGCGGCCCGCTTCGCGGCCAGCCTCGCGGCAGCCCAGGCGCGGGCGGAAGCCATCTATGCGGAGGCCGATGCGGATGCCATGCCCGAAATCGTGGCGACGGGGCATACCCATATCGACGTCGCCTGGCTGTGGCGCGTACGCGAGACACGCCAGAAGATGGCACGGTCCATGGCCAATGCCCTGGCCCTGATGGACGAGTATGACGACTATCGTTTCATGTACAATCAGGGTGTCCTGCTCGACTATCTCGAGCAGGACTATCCCGAGCTTTTCGAGCGCATCCGCGGCAGGGTGCGGGACGGACGCTTCGAGATCGAGGGCGCGCTCTGGCTCGAACCGGACGTTGTCATCGCCTCCGGGGAGAGCCTGGTGCGCCACATCACCCGGGGTGTGCGCTACCACCAGGAAAAGTTCGGCGTTACGCCAAAGATCGTCTGGCTTCCCGACACGTTCGGCTATACCGCGGCCCTGCCTCAGATGATGTCGCTTGCCGGGCTCGACGTGTTCATCACGCACAAGATGAGCTGGAACGACACCAACCGCATGCCCAACGAGATTTTCTTCTGGCAGGGCCTGGATGGGACGCGGGTGCCGGCCTATTTCCTGACGACCCAGCGCTACGAGTATGACGGCATCAACACCACTTACTGCCCGGATCTGGTGCCCAGCCACGTCATGGGCACCTGGAAGCGCTTCAGCCAGCAGGGCCTGCATGACGAATTGTTCCTCGTCTATGGCCATGGCGACGGTGGCGGCGGGCCGACGCGCGGCATGCTCGAAAATGTCCGGCGCATGGAACGGGGCATCCCCGGCTGTCCCAAGATCCGGCACGAAAAGATGGGGCCCTATTTCGAGCGCCTGGTTAGCCGCATGCGCAGCGAGCCCGACGCCTTCCCCACCTGGGTGGGAGAACTCTATCTCGAATACCACCGCGGCACGTTGACGTCCGTCGCCCGCAACAAGCGCAACAACCGTCTCGCCGAACAGGCCCTGCACGAGATCGAGCTGCTCGCCGCCCTCGCCTGGCGGCAGGGTGTGCCCTATCCAGCGGCGGAAATCGACCAGCTCTGGAAGAGCGTGCTGCTCAACCAGTTCCACGATATCCTGCCGGGCACCTCAATCGGCTTCGTGTATGAGGACAGCGACCGCGACTATGCCGCCTTCTTTACCGCGGCCGAGGCGTTGCGCGCGCGGCTGGGGAGCGCGCTGGCGCAAGCGGGACAGCACGTTGTGCTCAACCCGATCAGCCATGCCCGACACGATCTGCTGATCCTTCCGGCGGGCGCAGAGGCGATAGCGGCAAGTGGAGAAAAGCTGGCTGCCCAGACGATCGTGATGGCCGATGGCAGCACCGCCGGGGCCGTGCCCTTTGCGGCCGACGGGCTGGGCACCAATGCCATCACCCTCACCGCTGCCTCAGCGCCCCTTCCCGCCTCCCGGCTGCAGGCCTCCCCGACCGGATTGGAAAACAGCGTGCTCCGGGCCCGGTTCAATGCCGCCGGCCAGCTGGTGTCGGTGTTCGACAAGCTGCGGAACCGCGAGGCAATCATCGCGGGCAAGGTGGGCAATGCCTTCGTGGCGCACCAGGACATACCCATCGATTTCGATGCCTGGGACATAGACGACTATGTCGAGGACAAGTCCTGGCCGGTGACGGACCTGGTCAGTGCCGAGGTCGTCGAAACCGGCCCCTATCGCGCCGCGATCCGCTTTGAATGGCGCTATGAGCGCTCCCGCATCGTCCAGGTCGTGTCGCTGGCGGAGGGTGCCCAGCAACTCGAATTCGACACGCATGTCGACTGGCATGAGCACCAGACTCTGCTCAAGGTCGGTTTCCCCCTCGCCATTCGCACCGATGTCAGCCGCGCCGAAACCCAGTTTGGCCATCTCGCGCGGCCCACCCACGCCAATACCAGCTGGGACAAAGCACGCTTCGAGACGTCGATGCATCGCTGGGTCGATCTCAGTGAGGCCGGCTTCGGCTTGGCCGCCCTCAACGACTGCAAGTATGGTTTTGACGCAAAGGGCAGCATCCTGAGGCTGACTCTGATCAAGTCTGCTGTCTTCCCTTGGCCCGAGGCCGACCAGGGCGCGCACCGGTTCCGCTACGCGCTGCTGTTGCATGGGGGCGACCTGCAGGCGGTGCACAATGCCGCAGCCGCCTTCAACGCCCCCATGCGGCTGCTGTCGGGGGCCGGTTCAACCCGGACAGATCTCGCCCCGATTGCCCGGCTCGACACTGACCAGGTCGCCATAGAAACCATCAAGCTCAGCGACGATGGCACTGCCCTGGTCCTGCGCCTTTGGGAGACGCAGGGAAAGGCGGCGGTCGTAACCCTGACCCTGCCGGCGGCAGCCCGCATCGCCGAGGCCGACCTGTTCGAGGCAGAGACCGCCGTCCTGGCCGAGGCCGGTACCGAACTGCGGCTGAGCTTCCGCCCCTTCCAGATCCGGACCCTCCTGGTCGGCTGATACGCCGCTCCACCTGCAAGGATATTGCCCATGATTCCCCCGATTCCCGACAGTCTTCCGGCCCTGTCCGGTTTCTCGGTCGGCCAGTGGCTGAAGGGCGACTGGCACATGCATTCCCGGCACAGCACGGACACGAGCAACAACCCCCAGTCCCGGATGATCGGCTTTGCCGAGCGCATGGGCTTCGACTATCTGGCCATTACCGACCATGACGTGCATGTCGGCGGGGCTGTCGAACACCATACCTGGGCCGATCCCGAATTCCGGTCCGACAGCGTCCTGCTCTTTCACGGCGCTGAGCTGACCGCGCCGCGGGGCCACATCAACATCCTGGCAACCGGGCCTTACAACCACCAGGCCATTTTCGACGCCCGCAACGACCGGGACTGGAACCTGCTGCGCCTCAAGCAGGAACTGGGCGTTCACATGTCGGCCAACCATCCCAGCACCAAGAACCACTATGGCTTTTCGTTCGATCTGGCCGATTCGATAGAGATCTGGAATTCAAGCGTCTGGTCCAAGAACATTCCCGCCATGCGCATCTGGGACGATATGCTGCTTTCGGGCCGCATGCTGGGCGCACGGGGCGGCAGCGACGCCCATCATGGCATACCCGACCTGCCCGAGCAGATCGTGCCGCAGACTCTGGAGGCCTCCGCCAACTATATCGGCACGCCGACGA
>CAMLOA010000120.1 GCA_946481445.1 uncultured Devosia sp.
CATGAACGATGCCCTTGGTCGCAGCGCGGTTGATCTCGGGCTCGGCAGCCTTGAGGGCGGCCATGGCGGTCGCGTGATCGCCACCGGCAATGGCTTCCTCGACCTTGCGGATGAAGGTGCGCACGCGCGAGCGGCGCGACTTGTTCACCGCGGTGCGGGCAGCGATCTTGCGGGTAGCCTTCTTGGCTGACGGCGTGTTGGCCATAACGGTCCTCTTGGCGTCCAACCGGGCGTTTGCGCGCTTCTGGCGCGGCAGGCGACCGGGATGAAATGAAATCGGCGGCACATCGACTGCCGCCAAGTTGCGCGGTCTATAGGGGAAGAGACGGCAAGCGTCAACTGGATTCAGCCCCGTGCCGGGTCACGGTGCCTTCTGGCAGACCGGGCAGAAGAAGGTAGACCGGCCCGACTGCACGATCCGCTGCACGGTGCCGGTGCAGAGCGGGGTCGGGCAGGGGTCGCCCTCCCGGTCATATACGGCGAAATTGTGCTGGAAATAGCCTGACCCGCCTTCGGCATTGCGGAAGTCGCGCAAGGTGGAGCCGCCCACTTCGATGGCCTCGGTCAACACCTGCCGCACGGCATGGGCAAGGTCCTCCAGGGCCGGCTTGGGGCCGCCCTTCGCCGCGACCAGCGAGCCCGCTGGCACCGTGGGCAGGATATGGGCCCGGTGCAGGGCCTCGGCCACATAGATATTGCCCAGCCCCGCCACCACGCGCTGATCGAGCAGGGCCGCCTTGATCGGGCTCTTCCGACCCTTGAACGTGGCCGCCATGCCGGCCGCGTGGAAGTCGTTGCCCAGCGGTTCTGGCCCCAGGCCCTCGAGATAGGGGCTCTCGGCCGGATCGGCGTAGAGGTCGACGAAGCCGAAGCGGCGCGGATCGGCATAGATCAGGTGGCTCCTGCCATGTCGGGGATGGCTGATTTCCCAGATCATATGGTCGTGTTTGGGCTCGGTGCCCGGCTCGTAATAGCGCGGCGGTTTGTCGATGCCGTGTTCGGCAAAGCGCCACGACCCGGTCATGCCCAGATGGCTCAAGAGGGTCTGTCCGCCCGAGAGTCCGATCAGCAGGTATTTGGCGCGCCGCCCCACCGAGGTCACGGCCTGCCCCTCCAGCCCAGCGGCCAGACCTTCCGGGAACGGGAAGCGCAGGTCGGGCCGGTTCAGCGTCACCCGCTCGATGGTGGCCCCTTCGAGCCAGGGCTCGAGGCCGCGCCGGACGGTCTCGACCTCGGGCAGTTCTGGCATGGGTTGGTCCTCTTTACCTGTGCGGCTTTGCACCATGGCAAAGCCCATATCGCTTCTATATGGTGCGCGCGGATTTGAGACCAGCAGGCGAGCAGTGCCATGTCTACGACGACCTCGACCGATGCACGCGAGACCACCCATTTCGGCGAGCAGACCGTGGCGCTCGAGGACAAGCAGGGCCTGGTCAACAAGGTGTTCCACGACGTCGCCGACCGCTACGACCTGATGAACGACCTGATGAGCGGTGGCATCCATCGCCTCTGGAAGGATGCCATGGTCAACGAACTGGCGCCGCCCAAGGCCGGCACCCGCCCCTACCGGGTGCTCGACATGGCCGGCGGGACCGGCGACATTGCCGAGCGCATCGTCAATGCCTCGGTGGGTTATGCCCAGGTCGTGGTTTCCGACATCAATGCCGACATGCTGCGGGTCGGCGCCGAACGGGCCCGCGCCTGGCGCTACCCGGCCCAGGCCAGTTTCGTGGAGGCCAATGCCGAGCAATTGCCCTTCGAGAGCGACAGCTTCGACGCCTATACGATCGCTTTCGGCATCCGCAACGTGCCGCGGATCCAGCAGGCCCTGGGCGAAGCCCATCGCGTGCTCAAGCGCGGCGGCCGCATCCTGGTGCTCGAATTTTCCCAGGTCGACGTGCCCGGCCTGGACGCGGTCTACAGGCTCTTCTCGGATCGGGTGATCCCGCCCATGGGGCGGCTGGTGACCGGCGACGCCCAGCCCTACCAGTACCTGGTCGAATCGATCCGCAAATTCCCCGATCCGGCCTTGTTCTCCTCGATGCTCAAACAGGCGGGCTTCAAGCGGGTCAAGCACACGAGCCTTTCGGGCAATATCGCCACGCTCTTCTCCGGCTGGAAGATCTAGCCCATGGTGATTGGGGCCTATCTTCGCCTGATCCGGGCGGGCTACGTGCTGGCGCGCGAGGGCGCGCTGTCCATCCCCGGCGACCTGCCGCCCGCCCTGGCCCCGCTGCGCTTCGGCATCTGGCTGGGCCGGTTGATCGAGCGGCCTTCGGTGCGCCGAACCGGGCATGTGGAGCGGCTGACGCGGGCGCTCAACCGTCTGGGCCCCACCTATGTCAAGTTCGGCCAGACCCTGGCGACCCGGCCCGACGTGGTCGGCGTCAAGATCGCCAACGACCTCAGCGGCCTGCAGGACAAGATGGAGCCGTTCGATCCGGCCCTGGTGCCGGCCATCCTGGCCGCTGCCCTGGAGGACAAGGCGGCCGAACTGACCGAGATCAGCCCGCCCATAGCGGCGGCGTCCATCGCCCAGGTGCACAAGGCCCGGCTGGTGCCCGCCGACGGCCTGCCGCGCATGGTCGCGGTAAAGATTCTCAGGCCCGGCGTCGAAACCCGCTTCATGGCCGATATCGAAAGCTTCTATGCGGCCGCGCGGCTTGCCGAGGGCCTGGTGCCGTCCACCCGCCGCCTGCGGCCGACCGATGTCGTCGAGACGCTGGACCGGTCGGCGCGGCTGGAGCTCGACCTGCGGCTGGAAGCGGCCGCCATTTCGGAAATGGCCGAGAACATCAAGGACGACGAAGGCTTCGTCATCCCCACGGTCAGCTGGGACCATGTGGCCCAGAACGTGCTGACCACCAGTTGGGCGGAGGGGATCCCGATCCGCGACCATGCCGCGCTCGATGCCGCGGGTGTCGACCGCAAGGCCCTGGCCGCCAAGCTGCTGCAGGGGTTTCTCCGGCATGCCATCCGCGACGGCTTCTTCCACGCCGACATGCATCCGGGCAATCTCTTCGCCGATCCGCGCACCGGCAATGTCATCGCTGTGGATTTCGGCATTATGGGCCGGATCAACCGCAAGGAGCGCCGCTTCCTCGCCGACATCCTCTATGGCTTCATCACCCGCAACTATCGGCTGGTGGCGGAACGTCACTTCGATATCGGCTATGTCCCCAAGGACCAGTCGGTCGAGGACTTCGCCCTTGCCATCCGCTCGATCGGCGAACCGCTGCACGGGCGTACGGCGGCCGATATCTCCATGGCGCGGGTCCTGGGGCAGCTCTTCGCCATCACCGATCTGTTCTCCATGCAGACCCGGCCCGAACTGGTGCTGCTGCAGAAGTCCATGGTGCTGGTGGAAGGGGTGGCACGCGCGCTCGACCCCAATCTCGACATCTGGACCGTCGCAGAACCGGTGGTGGGGGACTGGCTGCGCCGGGAGGCCGGACCGCTGGGGCGGCTGGCCGATCTCAAGGATCATTTCGATGTGATTGCCGAGGCGGCCGGACGCCTGCCGGTCATCGCCGCACAGGCCGAACAGGCCCTGGCAGACTATCACGCCGGCAGGATGATGCCCCGCCGCGACCGGCTGATGCGCGGCGCGCTGCTGGCCCTGATCGGCATCACGGGCCTGACCCTGCTGACCTTGCTGTGGCGCCTTCTCACCATGTCCTCTTCCTAGGGCGCTTGCCGGTTCAATGACTTACCCCTAGATTGCCCGCCATCGGGACACGGGGAGAAGCGTCATGATCCGCCTTGCGACAACCGGCAAGTTCGCCGCCACACTGCTGCTGGGCGCTGCGCTCACCGGCTGCATCGATGCGACCGTCGACATCGCCCTCACCAGCGAAACCACGGCCAGGGCCACCATGACCCAGGTGATGGGCGCCGACTTCTACGCCATGGTCAAGATGGGCGCCGAGCAGGGCGGGGCCGACGCCGCTGCCGGGGACGAATTCTGCGCCGAGGGTGAACTGACCGAGAATGGCGATGGCAGCGCCACCTGCGTGCTGGTCGAGGAAGGCGCCTTTGCCGAGCTGGACATGGGCGATGAGGAATCGATCGTGTTTGCCAGCGCAGGACCGGGCCTGGTGCGGGTCTCGCTCCCCACCGAGGAGATGAAGGCCGAGATCGGTGCCGGCGAGGACATGGACGCCGAGACCAAGGCCATGGTCGAGGCCTTCTTCGAGGGCCACGCCGTCACCGTCCGGTTCTCCGGCGCCGAGATCACCGAGACCAACATGACCCTTGCCGGCGACGGGAAATCGGCCGAACAGGTCATTCCCTTCCTTGACCTCATCAACGGCACGGCCGAGCTGCCCGACGAGCTCTACGCGGTCGTCCGCGCGCCCTGATGGCGGCGGTCCGGGTCGGACTGGTCTGGCTGGCCCATGGCGTGGGCCTGCCGCTGCCCCGCCAGCAGACCGCTGGCGCGGCCGGCCTTGACCTGGCCGCGGCTTTGGGGCCGGACGAGGTGGTCGAAATTGCCCCCGGGGACTATGCCATGATCCCGACGGGCCTCGCCATCGCGCTGCCGCAGGGTTACGAGGCGCAGATCCGGCCCCGATCCGGGCTGGCCGCCAAGTTTGGCATCACAGTGTTAAATTCGCCCGGTACGGTGGATGCCGACTATCGGGGCGAGGTGAAGGTACTGCTGGTCAATCACGGCAAGACGCCTTTCCCCGTGCGGCGGGGCGAACGCATTGCGCAGATGGTCGTGGCGCCCGTCTGCGCCGTCGACCTCGTGGAACTGGAGACGCTGGATGCAACCGAAAGAGGCGAGGGCGGACATGGCTCGACTGGCCGCTAGTGCCTGCACGCTGCTGGCGCTGAGCCTGCCCGTGCTGGCGGGCGACCGGGCCGACATCGCCATCATCGGCTATTCCGAGGATGCCCGCTATTTCGCCTTCGAGGAATACGGCATCCAGGATGGCTCGGGTTTTGCCTATTCGACCGTCTTTATCGTCGATCTTGTCGAGGACAGCTGGGTCGTAGGGACCCCGGTACGCCTCAGGGCCGACGACGAGGGCGCGACGCTGCCCCAGATCCGTGCGGAAGTGCAAGCGCAGGCCGCCGATGACCTGGGCGAACTCGGCATCACGCTCCCCGCCCATCTGGTGGTCATGATTGGCGACGGCCAGCCGGACGAGGATGGCCAGTCCCTGCGCTTCGGCATTCCCGCCTATGGCATCGGCGAGGTCAGCGGCGATTTCACGCTGCAGCTGGAGAGCTATTTCGCGCCGTCCGCATCGCCCTGCGAGGACTGGTTCGGCAGCGAGCCCCTCGGCTTCTCGCTCACGCTGGCCGAGGGAGACAGTTCGGCTGAGCTGCATCGCGACCAGAGCCTGCCCCGTTCGCGGGGCTGTCCGCTTGCCTACCGGCTCTATGGCGTCGCCTTGCCATTCGAGGCGCAGGATCTCACCGGTGGCGTAGCCCTGGTCTCGGTCCATCTGGGCGGCTTCGAGGGCCCGGACCGGCGCTTCATCGCGGTGCCCATTGGCCAGTGACCCGCTCAGCCCGGACGAGACGCGCCGCTATGCGCGGCACCTGGTGCTCAAGGGCGTGGGCGGGGCCGGGCAGCAGGCCATCAAGCGCGCCCGCGTGCTGGTTGTGGGAGCCGGTGGCCTGGGCAGTGCGGCCATCCCCTATCTGGCCGGCGCCGGCGTGGGTACGCTCGGCATTGTCGACCACGACATCGTGTCGCTTTCCAATCTCCATCGGCAGGTCATCCACACCACGGACGCGCTGGGCGCGCCCAAAGTGGCCAGCGCGGCGCGTTTCGCCACCCGCTTGAACCCGCATGTCACCGTAGTCCAGCATGCGGAGGCCCTGCAGCCAGGCAATGCGCGGGCCGTCCTTGCCGACTATACCATCGTGCTCGACGGCACCGACAACCTGGCAACTCGCCGCGCCGTGGCCGATGCCGCCGCCGCCCTGGGGCTGCCGCTGGTCTCGGGTGCGGTATCCATGTTCGACGGCCAGGTCACGGTCTTCGCGCCGGGCGGTCCGGCCTTTGCCGATCTCTATCCGCCCGAGGCCGGCGACGATGACCTGCCCAGTTGCGAGGCCACCGGCATATTGGGCCCGCTGACCGGGGTCATCGGCTCACTCATGGCCATGGAGGCCCTCAAGCTGATCACCGGCATCGGCGAACCGCTGGTTGGACGCGTGCTGACCTATGACGGCAAGGGCAGCCGGTTCAGCGAGTTTGCCTATTGAAGGACGATCGGCTGGTGAGACCCGTCGTGACGGTCGTCACGCGTCCGGGTGCTTGAACACCAGCGCCGCATTGGTGCCGCCGAAGCCGAAGGAATTGCTCAGCACCACGCCCAGATCGACATTGTCGCGCCGCCGGCGGACGATGGGCATGTCCTCGAAGGCCGGATCGAGCGTATCGATATTGGCGCTTTCGGCGATGAAGCGGTGCTTCATCATCAGGATCGAATAGA
>CAMLOA010000121.1 GCA_946481445.1 uncultured Devosia sp.
ATCGGTGTCCGAATAGTAGCCGGTGACCGGGGCAAGGAAGCCCGCCGGATCCCACGGCTGACCGTTGTCGGTCATGAGCTGATGAACCGGATATACGGCGCCCTTGGCGGCCATCATGGTGCCGGTGCCGACTTCGAAAACCTGCACGATGGCGGGCTGCTCGTTGGCGCGGAACGCCGCAATGGCAGCCGTCAGGGTTTCGGGATAACTGCCCTTGTAGCTGGGCACGACGACGAACTCGTCCTGGCTTTCGTTGAAGCCATTGGCAATCGCCTCCAGCCGCTGGCCGAGTTCGGCGTCCATGGCGTGCCACCAGGCGATTTCGGTCTGGGCAAATGCCGGGGTTGCCGTGAGGACGGCGGCCAATCCTACGGACAGGCACAATACGTTCTTGGACATGCTCACTCCCTTGTTATTTCGCCGGGAACTCCTCGTCCCGAGCTTGGCGACATTTGACAGCATCGAATCTTCCTTTGCAAACAGGAAATGTTCATATGAACATAGAAGGGCAGGCGGCATGGTCGAGTGCCGGCCTGACGACGCTTCTAGATCAGTCACTTAACAGCCGTGTGACTGTGGATAACCGGCCCCTTTTGCGGACCATTATGTCTGATCTTGCAAGCGCTTGGTTCATGTGAACATCATATTGGCGGCGGCATGGCCGCTCTGGGAGGGAAGCCCGCGTGTACTTCATCGCCGTGCATCTTGTGGCCGCGATCGTGCTGCTGCTTTGGGCAGTTCGCATGGTGCGCACCGCGGTCGAACGCGCCTATCTCCCCCAGCTCAAGCGCCTTCTCGCCCAGGCCGAGAAAACCCGCCTCCGGGCGGCGGCGGCCGGTGCCGCAATGGCCGTGGCTCTGCAAAGCTCCACAGCGGTGGCAGTGCTCGTTTCAAGCTTTGCTTCGGGCGGGCTGATGCGGGGCGCAACCGGGGTTACCCTGCAATTGGGCGCCTATCTGGGGTCTGCCCTGGTCGCCAGCGTCCTCTCATTCGACCTGTCGCTCATCACGCCACCACTGATCATCATCGGTGGACTGGTTTTCCTGCGCGGCAACAGCCGGCAGACCAAGCAGGCGGGGCGCATGGTTCTGGGCATTGCCTTCGTCTTGCTCTCCCTCGAGATGGTTTCCGAAGCGACGGCGCCATGGCGTGACAGCCAGCTGCTGGGGTCGGTGATCGGCTACCTCAGGGGAGATCTGTGGACCAGCTTCGCGGTAGCCGCACTCGTGACCTGGATATCGTACTCGTCGGTGGCCAGCGTGCTGGTCATCATTACCTTCGGGACAGCCGGACTTATCCCGTTTGAGGTCGCGGCAGCCTTCATACTGGGGGCAAATCTGGGCGGCACTCTCATCGCCTTCGGCATGGCGCGCGGTGCAGACGTGCGGGCGCGGCGCATTGCCAGCACGGCCCTCCTGATTCGCGGTGGCGCGGCGCTGGTGGCGCTGGTCCTGATACAATTCCCTGACCTGCGTCAGTTGAGCCTGCCCGGCACTGTGGGTCAGCAGGCAAGCTTGCTGCATATTGCCTTCAACCTGCTCGTTCTTTTGATCGGAGCCCCCCTGGCGGGGCCGCTGTCGCGCCTGGCGGATCGCTTCATCAACGACCGGCCCGTCGAGGGAGACGTCAATGTCGCGCGTCTGCGCACGTCCGCCGTGCTCGCCAACCCGGATCGAAACGTGGATGCGGCGCTGGCGAGTGCCACGCGGGAACTGCTGCGCATGAGCGAAATGGTCGAGGTCATGCTGCAGCCGGTGATGGAAATCCTGCGGAGCGGTGACAAGGTCGCGATCCGCCGCGTGAAGTCGCTCGAGGCCGAGGTGGATCAGGCCAATCGGGACATCAAGCTGTTCCTGACGCGGCTGAACTGGGACAGTATGGATGTTGTCCAGACCCGCCGGGCATCTGCACTGACCAATTTCGCCACGGGGCTGGAACAGGCCGGCGATATCGTAGCCCGGCAATTGCTCCGGGTCGCCGACCAGAAGGTGGAGCAGAACCTGGGCTTCTCCGAGCAGGGTTGGCAGGAGCTCAGCGACCTGCATGCCCGCGTGTTGGCAAACATGCAACTGGCACTCAATGTCCTGGTCTCGGAAGACACCGAGTCGGCCCGGCAGCTCATCATCGAGAAGGATGAGATGGGGCTGCGCGAACGCCAGAGCATGGACCGCCATTTCGCCCGCCTGCGTTCCGGCAATACCAGCAGTTTCGAGACAAGCGAGCTGCACCTGGAAACGGTCCACGCCCTGCGCCGCATCAATTCGCTGCTGAGCGGAATCGCGTACTCGATCCTCAGCGACAATGGTGAGCTCTTGCCCACGCGGCTGGCTGGCGAACGCTGACTCTATATGGACCGGCCGATTCGGCCGTGTCAGTCGTCCTCGTCTTCCTCGACATCGGTCAGGTAGACGGAGATCTCGATATCCACGCCATGCTGGGCGATGGCTGCCGCTGCATGCGCAGGCAAGCGGGCCGACATGGCTTCCCCATGTTCGGGATAGTCGAAGGCAATGTCGAGAACTGCCTTGCCGATCCGGCGATCCTCAAGCATGGCCGCCAGGGCCGGCCCCGATCGTTCGGCGAGCTCCAGTATGGCCCGGACCGCATTGGTGGCGGGAACATCCACCTGCGCATAGAAGCTGCCTTCGGCGTCCTCGGCCTCGTAGCGCACGGTGAGCTGCTTGAGCGCCGCGTCCAGCGCGTATTGGTCGATGGTGACGCCGCTGAGCCTCAGGGCCATGGCAAAGGGCGAGAATTCGGTCATGCGCCGCGACCTGCCGTTGCCGCGAACAGCGCTATCGCAGCCGCATTGGAGACGTTGAGGGATTTGATGGGGCCGGGCATATCCAGCTTGACCATCTCGTCGCACAGTTCCCGGGTTCGTTGGCGCAGCCCTTTGCCTTCGGCGCCCATGACGATGGCGAGGGGCTGGCTGCCCGAGCGCGGCTCAAGCCGGGCCTCGGCTTCTGAATCGAAGCCCAGCACGAGCATGCCCCTTGCCTTGAGTTTCTCCAGCGCGTCGCCCAGGTTGCGAACCTCGATCATCGGCACCAGATCGAGCGCCCCGGATGCCGATTTGGCCATCACGCCCGTTTCGCGGGGGCTGTGGCGGGCCGTGGTTATCACGGCATCGGCGCCGAAGGCGCAGGCCGTTCGCAGGATGGCCCCGACATTGTGCGGATCGGTGATCTGATCGAGCACCACGACGAGCCGAAGCGGCTGGATATCGTCAAGGCCGAAGCGGGAAACCGGGTCCACCTCGAGCGCGACGCCCTGATGGACGGCGTCGGCGCCGAGCAGGCGGTCGAGTTCCTTGGGAGAGACCTCCCGCTGCTTCACCTTGCCGATCTCGCCGGTTTCCTTGAGCCGGTTGAGCGCGTTCGGCGTCGCCAAAAGTTCCTTCTTGATGCGGTTAGCATTATCCAATGCCGCGCGAACGGTGTGCAGGCCATAAAGATACACCGGCCCGGTGTCGGGATCATATTTCGGCTTGGGCGGGAACTTGTTGATGCTCATGCATCTGCCGTAGCGCCTTTGCCCAAGGGCAGCAAGCGCCACCGCACCGGCCCTATTGTCCGACGATAGTTTCGACGCCCAGGTCTGCCCTGCGGGCCTCCCGGTCGTTGGCGACGAGCGCCGCAACGAATGCTCCGGCGAGCAACAGGCACAGCGCGACAAGCGCACCCAGAACAAAGAGAAGGAACATAGGGACCTCGGCATGGAAATGCTCTGGCTAGAACCGGCACATGGCCATTTTGTTCCCGGCCGCTGCGCGTGTGGCAGATAAAAGTTTAGCGGTTTCATTCATCCGCGGGCAGCACTGGTTTGGCATTGTTCCGCTATGAGCACTTTCGTGGAAAAGCGGCGGCATCGACGGCACACGGCGCACTTGAAGGCGACGGCGGTGTCGGGCAACGGCCTCGTCCGGCTGTCCACAACGATTCTCAATCTGTCCTCGGGCGGCGCGATGATAGAATTGCACGATGATGCGCCGCTCGGCGAAGCCATGACACTGCTCTACGGCAGGTCGATCGAGCCATGTACCATCGTGTGGCGCAAGGCGCGTCGCGCCGGCATTCGCTTCGACGCACCCGCAGCCGGCGCTGCCTGACCCCACGCAATATGATCGAGACGTGAATCGCCCACGGCGCACCGGCGGGCGCATCGCATTCAACATTGATGTCCGGGGAAGGGACGCTGGTGGAGGGGACTGGATTCGAACCAGTGTACGCTAAGCGGTCAGATTTACAGTCTGATGGATTTAACCACTCTCCCACCCCTCCACTACACCGTCGCTTGGGCAGGAAACGAAGCGCCGTGGCGTTTCGTCGGGCGGTTTATGGTGATTGGGTGACAGAGTGTCAACACGGAATTGGCGCTGCGTCCACAAAATCAGCCGACATGCCTGGATCGTGGTGATTATTGGGCGGAGGGCTTGCCTTGCCTCGTGCGAACAGGCTAATGCCATGCGTGCCGACCACACCGGCCAGGCGGGTATAGCTCAGTGGTAGAGCAGCAGCCTTCCAAGCTGAATATGCGGGTTCGATTCCCGCTACCCGCTCCAAATCTCCAAAATTGCACGGCGATGTCATAAGGTTGCGACCTTGAGTCCAACCAGAGGCGATGGTCATGCGCGTATCCTTCCACACTGTCGGGACGCGTGGCGACGTCCAGCCATACATGGCGCTCGCCCTGGAGTTGAAGGCGCGCGGACACGAGGTGCAGCTGGTCGTTCCCGCCCAGTTCGCCGCTATGGTGCGGGCGCGCGATCTCGCCGCGGTGCCCCTGTCGGCGGATTTCCTGGCGCTCATGGACACCCCGGAGGGCAAGGCGGCCATTGGCGGCGGCAAGGGGTTCAGCGCGGGGTTCAAGCTGCTCAAGCATGTGCGCCCCCTCATGCGCCAGCTTCTCGAGGAAGATTGGGCCGCCAGCGCGGCCTTTGCGCCCGATCTGTTCGTGTACCATCCCAAGGCGATCGCTGTTCCCCACATCGCCGAGCGCCTCGGCAGGCCGACGATCTTTGCCCCGCCCTTGCCGGGCTTCACCCCGACTGCTGCCTATCCGTCCCCACTGTTGCCATTTCGCTCGCTTGGTCCGCTCAATCGGTGGAGTCATTCCCTGGCGATCAATGGCAGCCAGGTGCTGTTCGGCAAGCTGCTTGGTCAATGGCGCGCGCAAAGGCTGGGCCTTGGCAAGGGCAGGGGCGTTTCACCCACCGCGACGCTCTACGGCTACAGCCCGGCGGTTTTTCCGCCGCCCAATGATTGGACCGGCAATGTGCTGGTTACCGGATACTGGTTCCTCGATACGCCAGACTGGCAGCCGACAACTGCGCTGTCGGCCTTCCTGGCCGCGGGTCCGGCACCGGTTTATGTCGGCTTCGGCTCTATGCCGGGGCTGGACCCCGCCGAAGCCACGCGACAGGTGATCGAAGCCCTGGGCATTGCGGGCAAGAGGGGGCTGCTGGCCATTGGTGGTGGCGCATTGGGTCGGGCCGAACTGCCCCCTGGCGTGTTCCAGATCGAAGGTGCGCCGCATGACAAGCTGCTGCCGCTTGTGTCGGGTGTTGTGCATCATGGCGGTGCCGGGACCACGGCCGCGGCTTTGCGGGCCGGCCGCCCCATGGTCATCATGCCTTTCTTCGGCGATCAGCCGTTCTGGGCCCGGCTGGTGGCCGACAAGGGGCTGGCTCCGGCCCCGCTCGACCGAAAGACGCTGACGTCCTCGGCTCTGGCCACAGCGATTCTGGCCATGGACGATCCGGGCATGCGCGGCAGGGCCCAGGCCCTTGCGGACCGCATAGCGCGCGAAGATGGCGTCGCCGTTGCGTGCGACGCCATGGAAGCCGTCGGAAGGGTGGCTGCGGGCTAGAGCCAGCCGGCCAGAACGCCCACGCCGCCGAGCGCGAAGGCTCCGCCGGCCAGCCGAGCGGCCGTCCGGCCACATTTGCCGATCGCCCTGTTGCCCATGATGGCCCCGGCAAGGCCGGCACCATGCAGCGCTGCCGTCGCGAGAGCAAAGCCGAGAGCATAGCCCAGGGCCCTTGAACCGGCGGGCATTTCGGCGCCGTGTGCGTGGCCGTGGAAGGTGGCGAAAACGCCGACCAGAACCATTGCGGCGGTGGTGGGCATCGGGCGACCCAACGCCGCCATGCCGCCGATGACGATGCTCGAGACGGCAATGCCGAGTTCAACCAGTGGCAGGTCCACCTGCGCCATGCCGAGCAAGAAGCCCGCGACCATCATGGTGACGAAGCTCAGCGGTACCAGCCAGGTCGCCCGGCCGCCAAGGACGAAAGCCAGTACCCCAACCGCAACCATGGCCAGGACGTGATCGATGCCGCCCAGCGGGTGCGCGAAGCCGTGAAAGAAGTCGGCGGTGACACCGTGGCCGGTATGGGCGGAGGCCACGGTCGGGGT
>CAMLOA010000122.1 GCA_946481445.1 uncultured Devosia sp.
TCTCGGACGATGGCCTTGCCGTTGCATCGCGGGTGGCCTCAATGCAGACCAATGTTGCCGATCTCGAAGCCCGGCTGCTCGACACGCAGACGGCGGCCCTGCAGGCGCAGCAGGACATCGCCAAGGCCAACCGCGAGCAGGCGCAATTGACCGATGAACGCCTTGCCGACCTGTCGCTCGAGCGGCAGACCGTTGACGGACAGATCGGCACTTTGGCGCTCAAGATCGCCACGCAGCAGGGGCTGGTGCAGGAGGCCGCTCTCTATAGCGGGGCTTTCATACCGGGCAATGGGAGCCCCCAATACCGCTACACCATCATGCGCGGCGGTGAAGAAATAGAGGCCGACCTCAACACACCGGTGAAGGCCGGCGATGTGGTGATGGCGCGCCTGCATCTCGCTGCTGATGGAGGAGTGGTCCAATGAGGAACCTTGCCAAGTTGATCATGCTGGGCGCGACGCTGGCGCCGGCGGAGCCAGTCCATGCGCAACAGGCGGCGTTCTTCGATGATTTCGACCGGCTGGACACCTCCCGCTGGTACGTATCGGACGGCTGGAGCAACGGCGCACACCAGAACTGCACTTGGTCGGCAGATCAGGTTTGGGCCAGGGATGGCCTGTTGCAGGTGGGCTTTGCCCCGCAACCCAAGGGCGATCGGCAATATCGCTGCGGCGAAATCCAGACGCGTCAGGCGCTCGGTTTCGGCACCTACGAAGCGCGGCTCAAGACCCCGTCCGGGTCTGGCCTCAACGCTGCATTCTTCACCTATATCGGGCCCCAACAGGGCAAACCGCATGACGAGATCGACTTCGAAATCCTGCTGCGTGACACGTCCCATGTGGATACCACCACCTTTGTCAACGGCGTGAGCGGGGACGGGGAGATCGGTAGCGGGCAGTCGCACGCCCTGCCCCACGGTTCGGACGAAGATTTCGTGACCTTCGCCTTCACCTGGGAGCCGGACCGGCTGCGCTTCTATATCAACGGCCAGCTCGTGCGGACCATGGAAGACCCCTCCACGATACCGAGCAATGCGCAGCGGATCTTCTTCAGCCTGTGGGGCAGCGACACACTCACGGACTGGATGGGCACCTTTGCCCCGGTGACCGGACCAGTCGCCATGCAGGTGGACTGGGTGGCCTTTACCCCCCTCGGCGGGGATTGCGCTTTCAATGCCTCCATCCTGTGCCAAGTCAATGAGGACGAGTAATGAAGCTGGTGTTTTTCCGGGGCAAGGTGCCCAATTTTGGCGACGAATTGAACCTGACCGTTTGGCCTGCGCTGCTGCCCAACGGGTTCCTGGACGAAGACGAGAGCGAACTGTTCGTTGGGATCGGCTCGATAATCGGCGATCACCTGCCGGGCAAGGCCCGCAAATTCGTCATGGGCTCGGGCTATGCGGGCTATATGGGTTTGCCCGATGTGCACGACGGCACCTGGGACATACGCTTCGTGCGCGGCCCCAATACCGCCAGGACACTCAAGATCGAGCCCAGGTTGTCCATCTGCGATAGCGCGATCCTCCTCAGGGAAATGGAGTTGCCAGCGCCCGACGAGAGCGTGGGAGTGGCCTTCATGCCCCACTATGAGAGCCTCGAGCGTGGCAATTGGGCTTCGGCGTGCCAGCAGGCCGGGATCACTTTGATCGATGCGACCGATCCGGTCGAAAAGGTCCTAAGTCAGATTCGCGGCGCCAGGCTCCTCATCACCGAGGCCATGCATGGCGCCATTGTTGCCGATGCGCTGCGCACGCCCTGGATCGGCGCAAAACCGATCTATGGCGGCCATCATCGCAAATGGCTCGATTGGGCCGGTGCGCTGGATCTCGATGTGCGACTGCACACCCTCAAGCCCACCAGCATGTTGGAGGCCTACATCGGAAGAACGGGACGTGGCGGCGCACTGGGCAAGGTCGGGCGGCTCAACGCCTCTGCGCTCGGCATACTGCCAAACCGGATTCTGACCAGCATCGCGGCAACGCATCTGTCAGCCATGTCGCGGCTGGAACCGCAATTGAGCCGCGACAGCGCTATCACGTCCGTAACGGGTCGGGCGCGCGAGGCGGTCGACAGTTTCGTGCGGAGCCGGCAGGCAGCCGTTTAGCGGAGCCGGCAGGCAGCCGTTTAGCGGAGCCGGCAGGCAGCCGTTTAGCGGCGCCGGATAAGGCCGGCCAGAGCCGCGAGGCGCGTTCGCCCCATCAGCAGGATCACGGCGCCGTAGCATATGGCTGCGGCGCCAATTGTCGCGCCCAGGCGCAGAACCGGTTCGGTCTCGGCCAGTTGCGTCTGCACTTCGCTGCCCAGTGCCCACATGGCCAATGTCGCCAGCGCCGGAAGGGCAAAGGAGCGTATATAGGTCAGCACCGAAATGTCGATCAGCCGCACCACCATATGGATAGTCGGCAGCCACATCAGGACGTTGAGAACCACCAGCGAAACGGTTAGCGAAACCAGGCCCCAGCCAGAAAACAGCACAATGTAGAGCACCGTAGCGGCTTGCTTGGCCAGCACATACCAGAACCAGAGATCTGCCTGACCCTGGCTGCGGATCAACGAGGCCTGCAGGATGCCGATTGCCGTCAACAGCCCCAGCACGCAGAAGGCCTGGACCACGGGCACTGCTTCCACCCATTGGTCGCCAAAGGCGAATGGAATGAGATCGCGCGCCACGAGTGCCAGACCGGCAAAGACCGGGAAAGCAATGATCGAAGTCGCAAATGTGCCCAAGAGATAGGCGTTCCGCAACTTGGCCGGCTCGCCCTGCATGGAGGCCAGGAGCGAATAGGAGACCAGATTGAGGGCCCCCGAAAGGAGGTCCGTCATGATCTGGAAGATGCGCCGCGAAAAGCTGTAGAGACCGAGCCAGGCCGGGCCGAGGAGAGCTCCAATCAGGATCTGGTCGATGCTGATCGTGGCCAGCAGATGATTACCGGTCGAGAAGAGGCCAAAAGATCGCAATTCGACGAGCGCGCGCCAGTCGAATTCCAGGCGGGGCCGCCACCGGGCGGCGACCATTGCGCCGATACAAGTCGTAACCGAGACGGCCAGTTGCGAGGCGGCCAGGGCCCAAAGGCCAAAGCCCAGCCACAGCAAGCCGATGCAGACCGCTGCGGCCACCAACGAGGCAACCGTCGTACGCAGCGCCAGCATTCGGAACGACATGGTGCGCACCAGCAGCGCGTTGGGCACCGCGGCGGCCATATCAAAAATCACCCGCGCCGAGATGAACGGGATGAGTGCGACCAACTCCCCCTGCCCTGCGCCAGCCGCGATGAAGGGCGCAGCAACGCAGAGTCCTGCATAGATGAGGCCGGATGCGCCAAGGCAAAGCCAAAAAACGGTATCGAGGTGGACCGGCGTGATGTTCTGGCGCTGGATCAGCGCCTCGCGGAAGCCGGCCGGGGCCAGCGCAAGGCCGATTGTCGCAATGCTGGCAGCAAAGGCGACGACACCGAATTCGGCAGGCGCCAGAACCCTCGACGTCGCGAGAAAGACAATCAGGCCCAGCGCGGCCGGGGCGAGACTGCTGACCAGCGACCACATGGTTCCCTTGATGGCCGCCGAGGCCCGCCCGGACTTGGGTTGAGCGAGCCTTTTATCCGAGCTTTCAAGCGCCAGGGTCATCGGCCGCCCATGCTGGCGTGACCGTCCCGCGACAGCACGAAACTGCGAAACTCGGGTGTTACCCGTCCCAGCAAGCGGATCATCACCCCGCGGAGGCGCAAATGCGCAGCCTCAATGGTGGAGACATGCCCCTCAAGACCCGAGCCGATCAGGGCCTTGCCCATATGGGTCGCACGGGTACCGGCGGGCGCGGCAAAGCGCGGATCGGTCATGAAGCGGGCCCGCTGCTCGGTGCTGGCCTGCAACCAGACATTGCGGCGCAAGGCCTGGATGGCGCGCTTGAGATCGAGTTCGCGGCGCAGGTATCCCGCCGCAAGGCCCGCATTGCGGGTGGTCTGCCCGGCATTCTCGGCCCAGACCGCCAATGGGGTCATGGCGATATAGATGGGCTCGACGATGGAATAGGTACGCAGATATTCCTGCAGCGTGGCTGTGCAGGGATACTGGATTTCAAGCGGCGAGGTGGCGCGCACCGACCAGAACAGTCCGCCATTGGAGACACCGATGCCGGCCAGCAGCGACAGGCGAAAATCGGAAGCCAAATAGCGCCCTTCGGTAAAGAGGTCGTCGAGTACGCCGGCGTCGCCAACGCGTGCGCTTGGGGTACCGCTTGCGTGTTCAATCAACTGGTTTCGCAACACGATCTCCACGCCCTGTTCCTGCATCAGCGCTATGTTGGCGGCACAGAAATCGGGCAGGATGAAATTGTCGTCCTCGACGACGCAGAAATATTCGGCGCGATGCGGGTTTAGAGCCGAAAAGCACTGGTCGATGTTGCGCGAGGCGAAGAGCTGCGGGCTATTCGCGCGGTAGCGGACGCGGGCGTCGCCCAGGCTTTCGACCACGGCGCGGCCGCTCTCTTCGGCATCGTCATCAAAGACATCGCACACCCAATGCGGCCAGCTTTGGTCGATCATGGACAGCAAGGCGCGACGCAGAGCCGCTGGACGCTTAAAGGTGGGGGTGCGGATATGGACGAGGCCGGGATGAAAGTCCGACATGGCTCAATAGTCCTCCGGGATGGTGACGCACCGGGGCCGGGCGTTGTTGGCGCAGGGCCAGCAGGCCCTGGATGGCGTAGATGAACGTGGCGACGCCCATGATCGAGCGGATCGAAAACTCGAAGAACACCTCCACTTCGATGAAGCTGCGAAGGATCATCAGCGTCTGCAACGACAGCAGCAGGGCGTTCGGGGCGTTCGGTCGGGCAAAGGCATAGACAGCCATCAGGGCCGCCCCCCCGTAGATGAGGGCGACTTGCAGGCCCAGGCCGACAAGTCCGATTTCGACGGCGTTGGAGATGTAGGTGTTGTGAAAATTGAAGCCGGCGCCCGAGGGCACGCCGAACATGGCCCATAATTCCTCGGCGGGCGCGAAGCCGGCGACCCAGAATGAGCGGTAGCCAAGGCCCTGGAGGGGCCGCTCGGCAATATAACTGAGGCCAGTCGCCCAAAGATCGGTGCGCCCGGTAAGGGTCGCGTCCTTGCCCGATCCTTCGAGGATTTCGGCCATCAGGGCATCGCCGGAAACGACCATGCCCAACGCCAGCGCGGCCATGATGATGCCGACGAGCGCCATGAGAAACAGCTTCTGCATGCCGGTCAGCCGGGTGATGAGCATGGTCAGCACGATGATGGCGAGGCAAGGCGCCACCATCAGGATGGCACCGGTCGATTGCGCCAGCACCAGAAGCGGGGCGGAGACAATGGCGCCCGCAATGCCCGACAGGCGCATCAAGAGTGGCGAGTAACGGTCCATGGCGATGGCGACAGCTATCAGCATGAATACCGCGATATGGGCGGCAAACGCGTTCTTGCTGCCAAAGACACCTAGCCAGGCACCACCCGTGCCGGTGCGCCCCAGACCGATGCTGGCGAGGACACCAATGCCATAGACCACGAACATCAGGCGCATGAGGGTCGTGGTGGAGAGGCGACCAGTCATGACAATGGCGAAGACCAGGGTAAAGCCCAGTTGCACGCCGTAGCGGACAGAGTTGGAGGGATAAAGCGACCACAGCGCAGTCAGGATGCAATAGGCCGGCAACAGCAGGACGAAACAGTATCGGCGAACGCTGTCGATACTGCGCGGCACATCGCTGACCATGAGCAGGCCGGCGCAGGCCAGGAATGTCAGGGCCGCCAGTGGGCCCAACATGGCATTGAGCACCAGGGCCGCGAAGGCACCGAAGGTGAGCAGGCTGGCCAGGTTGATCGAAAGGCGAGGGGCGGCTGGCATCAGGCCTCTTCCTCCATCGCATGGAGGGGCAGTATTTCTGCCTCGGGGATGAACCCGGCCGCGTACTGCCCTGCCTGGTCGAGGGGAATGCAGCGCATGGCGCCCAGGCCTCGGCGCGCGGCCAGGTCCCGCCATATCCGCCGGGGGCGAGGCGCGTTCCAGTCGGCCGACGCAACCGGTATGTAGGAGGGAACGCGTTCAGAGGCGCCTGTCGTCTCGGCCGCGCCCAATGTCAGGAGCGGAGAGAGTTCTCGCGCGGCTGGGGGTTGGCGGTGACGGCGCCCCTCGCGATAGGAACGCCAGAGACGCCCCGCATGGCCTGGATCGGCCGCAAGGGCAGCCAATACATCGAGCACCCTACGCGACTTGATGTTGTCCACCAGCCGCTCATAGACCAGGCCCTTGCGCAGACCGCGCAGGCGGCGCGAAAAGGCTGCGAGAACACGCCAGTCAAGGGACGGATTGGCCTGAACCAGGGCGCCCTGACGGTCGATCATTGCCTGCAGATCAGCC
>CAMLOA010000123.1 GCA_946481445.1 uncultured Devosia sp.
GCCTGCAGCCGGGCGACATCATCACCACCGGCACTCCGCCGGGCGTCGGCATGGGTATCAAGCCCGAGCCGGTCTGGCTCAAGCCGGGCAATGTCATGCGCCTGGGCATAGAAGGGCTGGGCCAGCAGACGCAGAACGTAAGGGCCTGGTCGGCCTGACCGGTCAGCCGCGATAATATGGGGCGCTTCCGGGCGCCCCGCCGGTCAGCTGCGCATAGACGGCGCCCGCCACGGCCTGCATCTGCGTTTCGGGCAGGGAGCCCACCACCGTGCAGGTGATGCGGGCATCGGCCCAGTAGAAGGCCTCGGCATTGCCCAGGCTGGCGAACTGGTAGGCCGGTTCGCGATCGGGCAGGGCGGCGGTGACGTAGATGGTGATGCGTTCGCCCGAGCCATCCTCATACATGAGCTGGGCGGCGCGGCCGCCGGCCTCCGCCAGGCCGGGCAGCAATCTCCCCCCGACCAGGGCAAACCCTTCCGCCGAGAGATCGGGCATGCCCAAAACCGTATCCAGCCGGTTGGAGAGCCAGGTGGACAGATGGTCGCTCTCCTCGCTCCCAACCTCCACGGCATGCCGGCTTTCGGCGACATAGACGGCATGGGCGCTGACCGCATCGGCAATGAGGCTGGCGCTGGCGGGGCGGGCCTCGAACAGCGGGCGGACGAACCAGCCGGTGCCCATGCCCAGCCCGATCAGGACGAGGGCGGCAGCGGCCCAGGTCCAGGCCGACTGGCGCCGGCGGCCCATTTCCGCGGCGAGGCGGCGGGGGCGCAGGCGGGCGGGCACGGCTTCGGCGCCCACCGGGGCGAACAGGGTGCGGATGGCGTCGTTCTGGCGCAGCAGCAGGGCCACTTCGGCCGCGGCATCCGGATGGGCGGACAGATGGGCCTCCACGGCGAGGCGCTGGGTGGCGTCGAGCTGGCCATCGGCATAGGCCATCAGCATGTCGCGGGTGATCTCGCTCATTTGACGGTCCTCAGATGCGGCTCGGCGGCCGCGCCGGTCATGCTGCGCAGGGCCGAGCGCGCCCGGCTCAGCCGGCTCATCAGCGTGCCCTGCGGCACCTTCAGGATCGCGGCGGCCTCCTCATAGGGCAGGCCTTCGAGGGCGACAAGCAGCAGCGCCTCCTTCTGGTCGATGGGCAGCAGGTCGATGGCGCGCGCCATTTCGGCCAGCGCGATATGGGCTGGCTGGGGCGCAGGCACGGCGGGCTCGGGCACGCTGTCGATGTCGACCGTCTCGGCCCGGCGCTGGCTGGCGCGCAGGCCATTGCGGTAAAGGTTCACCAGGATGGTGAAGAGCCAGGCGCGGACCGGCCCGGTGGGCCGGAACAGGCCGCGCTTGGCAATGGCGCGTTCCAGGCAGTCCTGCACGAGGTCGTCGGCCAGGTCGATATTGCGCGTCAGCGCCCGGGCATAGCGCCTGAGGGCCGGCACGCAGGCTTCGACCTGGTCGAGGAAATCGTTCAAGACGCCGATCCGGGATTATTCGATGGCAAGATGCCAGACGCCGCCCACGCCGTCACCGGTGATGTCGCCGGGCTGCACGTCGTCCTTCCAGTAGTAGAGCGGCCAGCCCTTGTAGGCCCACATCTTGGTGCCGTCGGTGCGTTCCACCACCGTGAAGTCGCCTTCGGCCATGGCCGAGGCATCGGCCATCAGCGGCGGCCAGTTGATGGCGCACTGGTCATAGCAGTTGCTGACGCCCGGGGCGTCCTTGTCGAAAATGTAGAGCGTCATGCCATTGGCATCGGTCAGCACCATCTTGCCGCCGATATCGGTGGATTTGACCGCACCGCCCAGATAGTCGGTGGCAAAGGCGGGCGCGGCGAACATGGCCAGCGCAACGGCGCCGGCGAGAACGGAACGGAGCTTCATGGGATGTTTCCCTCCAGGTTGCGGGGCCGTCCTTGCGGCCCTCATGGAGATTAACACCGCCGCCGGCGGTCTATTCCCGATCCGGCAAGAAAAATTTAGTCCCCCGCCATCAGCCCGTGGTCGATGACATAGCGGGTGAGGCCGGCCGTGGTGCCGATGCCGAGCTTCTTCTTGATGTTCTTGCGGTGGGTCTCGACGGTGCGCACCGAAATGTCGAGCTCGGCGGCCACGTCCTTGTTGGAGCGCCCCTGGGCCAGCAGCAGCAGCACCGATTGCTCGCGCGTGGTGAGCGGAACCACGGTGGTCTGCTTGCTTCCTTTGTGCAGGATGGCTTCGGCCACGCCCGATGAGAAATAGGTGCCATTGGCAGCCACCGCCTCGATGGCCGAGACGATCTCGCTGGGCGGTACGTCCTTGAGGATGTATCCGGCCGCGCCATAGAGCACGGCGGTGGAGATGTATTCCCGGCTGTCATGCATGGAGAGCATCAGAAGGCGCGTGCGCGGCAGCCGCTCGCGAAACAGCTCGATGGCGTCCAGCCCGCTGAGCTCGGGCATGTTGATGTCCATCATCACCACATGCGGATGCTCCTGTTCGGCCAGGGACAGGGCGGCGCGGGCGGAACTGACCGCACCCACCACCCTGATGTGGTCGAACGTTTCCACCACGGCGCGGATGCCCTCGAGCACCAGGGGGTGGTCGTCGCAGATCAGGACCTTTATGGGCGTGGGCGTGGTCATGCCGGGACCGGGTCGGGCTTCTGGGTGATGTAGGTGGATTTGGGCAGCCGCGCCCGCAGCGTCGTGCCCCTCGCCGTCGAACGGACCTCCAGTGAGCCGCCGAAATATTCCATGCGTTCCTGCATGTTGCGCAGGCCCAGCCCCCGGCTGCGGCGCGACGGCTGCTGGGCAAAGCCCTGTCCATCGTCCTCGATGAGCATTTGCGGGCCGGTGCCGGCGCTGGTGATGACCACGCGAACCTTGGTGGCATTGGCGTGGCGCTCGATATTGGTCAGCGCTTCCTGGGCCACGCGATAGAGCGCGGTGCGTGCCTCGGGCAGGATCATGTTCTTGAACGCGACCGACTTCAGTTCGACGGTCACGCCGGTGCGCTCGGCAAAGCTGTCGGTCAGCGCTTCGAGGGCAGCGGTGAGACCCAGATCGTCCAGCACGCCTGGCCGCAGGTCGTGCGAGATACGCCGTACTTCCTTGATGGCGTTGTTGAGCCCATGGGCGCCGCGCTCGATCACGTCGGCGGCGTCGGCAGCGCCCGAGCGAACCTTGGTGGCGGCGAGGTCCAGCATATAGCGGGCGGCCACCATGGTCTGGGAAATGCCGTCATGCAGTTCCCGGGCGATGCGGGCGCGCTCCTCCTCCTGCGTGTCGACCACGCGCTGCGCCAGCTCCTTGAGCTTGCTGTCGGCCAGGCGGCGCTCGCGCAGGGTGATCAGGAAGCTGGCGAGAAAGACGGCAAAGACGATGGGGACGGTGATGGCCGCGACGATGACGAAAGTGGTGTCGATATGGCTGCGCAGGTCGGCCTCGGCGGCCGCCGTCTGGGCAAAGACGTCGTCCAGGTACACGCCCGTGCCGAGCATCCAGCGCCACTTGTCGAGCCCGACGGCCCAGGAGAGTTTGTCGGCCACCTGGCCGGTGGACGGCTTCTCCCACTTGTACTGGTGCAGCCCGCCGCCTTCCTTGGCCCGCTCGATGAGGTTGTAGATGACGCGGTTGCCATCCGGGTCGGTCAGGCCAAGCCAATTCTGGCCATGCCGGAAGGACTGGCGCGGATGAACGATGTTCACCCCGTCATAGTCATAGGCGAAGAAGTAGCCATCGGGGCCATAGTCCAGTTCGGACAGGATCGCCTGCACCTGCTGCTTGGCCTGGGCATCGTCGGGCCCGGCGGCATTGTAGATGTCGGCTATGGCCGAAACGGCCATGTTGGTCAGGTTGAGCAGCTCGCTTTCCTTGGCCTTGAGCAGGTTGCGCTCGAAAGTGGCGATGCTGGCGCGGGCCAGCTGGGTCGACTGGCTCGTCACCAGGGCGGTGATGGCGAGGATGGCCAGCACCAGCGGCAGCACCGACAGGGCCAGGATCTTCTGTCTGAGGTTCATTGCGTGGGCCAGGCTCCTCCACCCGATCGCCGCATACTAGCACGAAGGCGCCGCGCTGATCTGCGTATTAGTGGGTAGTCGCCTCCCCGTGTTCGGGCCGGTCCGCCCCGCGCACTCTGGACAGTTCCCGCGCGGGGGATAACTCTGTCGCCGGCACGAGTCCGCCCTTGTGCCGTTTCCCGTTCAGGCGGCAAGTCAAAATTGCGCGGCCGCAAGGCCGCTCCTTTGGGAGGAATCATGAAAAGACGCGAGTTCTTCAAGACCGCATCGGTCGCCACGATCGGCGCCGCCGCTGCCACCACGCTGGCAACCCCGGCGATTGCGCAGGGCAATATCAACTGGCGCATGGTCACCACCTGGCCCAAGAACTTCCCGGGCCTGGGTGTGGGGGCGCAGCGCCTCGCCGACCGCATCACCGCCGCCTCGGGCGGGCGCCTCACGATCCAGGTCTTCGCCGCCGGCGAGATGGTGCCGGGCCTGCAGGCACTGGATGCGGTCATCGACGGTTCGGCCGAAATGAGCCATGGCGCTGCCTATTACTGGCAGAACAAGAGCCAGGGCCTCTCCTTCTTCACCGGCGTGCCCTTCGGCATGACCAGCCGCGAAATGACCGGCTGGGTCCGCCACATGGGCGGCCAGGAGATCTGGGATGAAATCTATGACCAGTTCGGCCTGCAGGGGTTCCTCTCTGGCGATACCGGCACCCAGGCGGGCGGCTGGTTCAAGAACGAGCTGACCGGTCTGGCCGATGTGCAGGGCCTGCGCTTCCGCACGCCGGGCCTGGGCGGCCAGGTGTGGGGCAAGCTGGGCGCCTCGGTGACCAACCTTGCCGCCGGCGAAATCTTCGCCGCGCTGCAGTCGGGCACGCTCGATGCCGCCGAATTCGTGGGCCCGTATAACGATCTGGCGCTGGGCTTCTACCAGATCGCCAAGAACTACTACTTCCCCAGCTTCATTGAGCCAGGCCTGGCCACCGAACTGGTGGTCGACAAGGCCAAGTTCATGGAACTGCCGGCCGACCTGCAGGCCCTGGTCAAGGATGTCTGCCAGGCCGAGTACGACAATGTGGCGGCCGACTTTGCCGCCAACGATCCGCGCGCGCTGCAGTCGCTCATCAATGAGCATGGCGTGCAGATCAAGCAGTTCCCCGAGGAAATCCTCGAGGCCGGCGCCAAGGCGGCCACCGAACTGCTGACCGAGATCCGCGAGAGCGGCGATGCCCTCACCAAGAAGACGGCCGAGAGCTTCATCGCTGCGCTCAACATCGTGCGCCAGAAGACGGAAGGCACGGACTCCCTGTTCCTGGCCGCCCGCCAGAAGTACTTCACGCTGAGCTAAGCATCAGCCGATCGGCAATGACAGTGAGCCCCACCGCTTCGGCGGTGGGGCTTTTTGCTGGCCGCGGGGTCCGGACGAAACCTTGGTGCGGACGAACGGGCCCATAGCAAAGGGCCCGGATGGCTGACCATCCGGGCCCCTCTTATGGAGACGATGCCGCCTCAGTTGTAGATCAGGCGGGGCAGCCAGGTGATCAGCTGGGGGAAGGAGAACAGGATGATCAGTCCCACTACCTGCAGGATCACGAACGGGATCACGCCCCGGTAGATCATGCCTGTAGTCACCCGGGCCGGGGCCACGCCGCGCAGGTAGAACAGGGCGAAGCCGAAGGGCGGGGTGAGGAAGCTGGTCTGCAGGTTGACGCCCACCATGACGCCCAGCCAGATCGGGTCGACGCCCAGCGCCAGCAGGACCGGCGCGGTGATCGGGATCACGATGAAGATGATCTCGAACGTATCGAGGATGAAGCCGAGCAGGAACATGATCAGCATGACGATGATCGTGGCACCAATGGCTCCGCCCGGCATGGACGAGAGGAATTCGTGCACGAGGTTGTCGCCACCCATCATGCGGAAGACGATGGAGAAGACCGCCGCCCCGAACAGGATGATGAACACCATCGAGGTGATGGTCGCCGTAGAGATCACCGCCTGGCGCAGGATGGAGAAGCTCAGCTTCCAGCGCAGGGCGGCCAGGATCACCGCACCCACCGAGCCGACCGAAGCCGCTTCGGTCGGGGTGGCGATGCCGGCGAGGATCGAGCCGAGCACGGCCACGATCAGCAGCAGCGGCGGCACCAGCGCGACGAAGACCTCGCGCATCAGGCCGGCCTTCTCGGCCTCCGGCACCGGCGTTGCCGGGCAGGACTTTGGCTCGGTCACCGCCTTGAAGATCACCCAGGCGGCATAGAGGGCGACCAGCAGCAGCCCCGGAATGATGGCGCCGGCGAACAGGGCCCCCACCGAAACCGGTTCGGGCGCGAAGTTGCCTTTTTCCATCTGCACCTGGGCATTGATGCCCGAGAGCATGTCG
>CAMLOA010000124.1 GCA_946481445.1 uncultured Devosia sp.
GCGCATTCGCACTCATAAGCATTGAATCATCCCCCGTCCGGCCTGTGTCGTCATAGCCTGGCGGCGCACCGGGCCGCTTGATCTAGGTCATGCCTGCAATGCGGCCGCCGGCCGGCAGGATCAGGGTGCCGCGCATGACGATGACGCCGGCTCCGGAGATGACGGGGTCGGGCGCCAATTCCACCTGGATGATGCTCCGTCGGCCCATCTTGACGCCCTGCTCGACGGCGATGGGGCCGGCAATCAGCTCCTGCTGCCCCAGATAGGCCGCCAGCGGGCCGGCAGCCGTGCCCGTGGCCGCGTCTTCCCATAGGCCTACCGTCGGGTTGAAGAACCGCGCATAGGCGTGCCCCGCGTCCTGGCCATCCATGGCATAGACGTAGCACCCCTCCGCGCCCGCCGCCGCGAGCACCTTCAGCAGCGGCCGGGCCGCGGGTTCGGCCCTGTCGACGGCCGCCTGGTCACGCAGCCGCACCATGAGGTGCCCGGTTCCCGTGTCGGCAACGCGCGGGGCAGGGGTGTCAAGAACGTCTCCGGGGGCCAGGCCCAGTGCCGCGGCGAGCGGCGCCAAGTCGGCCAGCGCCGGCCCGAGTTGCAGCGGAGACTGGCTCATGCGGCCCACGATCCGCCCGGCGGTCCGGGCCAGTTCGATGGGCAGGACAGCTCCGGCGATCTCCTGCATGAACACGCGTGGCGCATCGATCTCGCCCAGATGTCCCAGTTCGGCCAGCCAGAGCCAAGCGCCGAGCGCGTTGTGGCCGGCCCCGCCCACTTCGGCGCCGGCGGCCGTGAAGGAGCGCAGCTTGAAGTCCGCCCGCTCGCTTCGCATGATGAACGTGGTTTCGGCCTGGTTGAACTCCCCGGCAATGCGCCGCATCACGGCGTCCGGCAGGCTGTCCGCTCCCTCGACTATGGCCAGCGGGTTGCCGCTCAGGGCAGTGTCGGCAAAGACGTCGATCAGCCCTGTGGTCAGTTCCAGGCCGCCTGGTTGCGGTTGCATCGCTCAACTCCTATCGTGGTTGCAGCAGGGAGTGTGGCTGATGCCGCCCGCTTCGAAAAACGCGCATTCCTTGCCGCAATGACAAGGGAAACTGATCATTCGGCCGTCGCTGGAATCGCTGAGAATCCTGGAAGTGTGCGTTGCCGCGGGGAGCTTTGCGGCTGCAGCCGATCGCCTTGCCCTGACGCCGGCTGCGGTGAGCCTGCGGGTGCGCACCCTCGAGGCCGACCTGGGCCAGGCCCTGTTCACGCGCCAGGGCCGGGGCGTCCGGCCTACCCCCGCGGCGCTGGTCCTGGCCGGCCGGGTCCGGCGGGCGCTGGCCGACATCGCTGCGGCGCTGGACGAGTTCGGGACCGTCAGCGCCCCCTTGCGGGTCACGGCCCCGCCAACCCTTGCCGCGCGCTGGCTGGCGCCGCGCCTGCCGGCGTGGCGCGCCCAGGGCGGCGCTCCCATCGAGCTCGATATCTCCTCCGATCTGCGCGAGCCCGCCGATTTCGACATCGCCATCCGTACGGGGCGCGGTGGGTGGGACGGGCTGGATGACATCCCGCTCATGCCGGTCGATGCCACCCCGATGATCGCGCCCGGCCTGCTCGGTTCGCGCAGGCTCGCCGCGCCGGCCGACCTGGCGCAGTTCGACCTGTTGCCACATCCGGACTGGGCCCGGTGGTTCGCCCGCGCCGGATGCCCCATGCCCGATGGCCTGCGCTTCGCCGGGGTGGATTATTCGATCTTCGAGCTTATCGCCAACGCGGCCGTCGCCGGCACGGGCGCGGCGCTTCTGTCGCCGACTCTCTTCCGGCCCCTGCTGGAAGCCGGCCAGCTCGTGGCACCCTTCGCGACCGTCCTCGAAGGCCCCGAGTGGTATTTCGTCCTCACCCGCCAGGCGGACCAGCGCCCCGCCCCAAAGGCCTTCCGCGACTGGCTCCGCAACCAGGCTGGCCCGACGCAGCCGTGAGTGGGTCCGGCATTCGCGGCCGACTTGCGGCAGCCAGGCTGCAAGGGCGCGGCCCTGTGCGCTGCCACTTCCTCAGGCCGCGGGTGGAATATTGAGGGGCCCGCCCAACAGGTTGTGCGGATCGTAAGCTGCCTTGATCTGGCTGAGACGCGTGAAGGTCTCTCCAGCATAGGCGCCCCGTACCCGCGCAGCACCTTCATCGGCGGTGATGAAGTTGACGTAGGTTGCCCCCGAGCTGAACGGCCGCACAGCGGTAACGGCGCTGCGGGCCCAGGCGATGTGACGCTCGTCTTCCGTTGGCTCGGTCCAGGCGCCCTGGAACACCATTCCGTAGCGGGCCTGGCGGATGCCGACGGCAGTCGCCTCCAGCGGCACGCGGGCCGGCGCACCATCGAGATGCATGCATAGGATGGCTGAAAAGGGCGAAGTGATAGCCTCGGCAGCCTTCAGCAGTTCCCCGACAATGTCGTCGTCGATCTGCGCCGCTTCGTCGGACTTCCAGTAATACCGCCGGCCGAAGGGCTGGCCGCCGTCAAGAAAGCCCTGGAAGGCGGTGAACGGCTTTGGGGCGATGGTGTCGGCCACCGGCTGGCCAAAGCTTCTGAGCGGCGCCATGGCGGCGGCACCATCCTCGATGCGCCCGGTCCAATGGGCAGCGATGCCCGCGATCAGCTGGCCGTGATAGGCCTCGGGGATCCAGGGAGCCGGCGGCGCCTTGCGCAGCACCAGCAGGCAGGTCAGCTCGTCCGGCGCCTTGCTCGTGAGATCGCGGTAGAGCCCGATCACGTCGCGGGCGGCCGCGAAGGGATGGACGACCATGCCCGCCAGAACCTCGGGGCCGTGACGATGGGCGCGGAAGGTGAAGTCGGTCACCACCGCGAAATTGCCGCCGCCGCCGCGCAGTGCCCAATAGAGATCGGGATTCTCGGTCGCGCTCGCCGTCAACACCTTGCCTTCGGGCGTCACCACCTTCGCCGAGACGAGGTTGTCGGCGGTGAACCCGAACCGACGCGACGTCCAGCCGAAGCCGGCACCGAGCGTGAGCCCGGCGACGCCCGTGGCGGAGATGATTCCGGAGGGTACCACCAGGCCATGAGCCTGAGTGGCCGCGTCCACATCCTTCCAGGTCGCGCCGGCCTCGACGTGAACCAGCATTTTCTCCTGCTCGACGGTGATGGCGCGGCGTTGCGTCATGTCGATGGTTACGCCGCCATCGGCCAGGGCCGCGCCGGCGACATTGTGGCCGCCACCGCGCACCGAGACCGGCAGGTCGTGCTCGCGGGCAAAGGCCAATGCCGCCGCCACATCCTCGCTGTTGGCCGGCCGAACGACGAGGAGCGGCCTCTTCTCGATCATGGCGTTCCAGATGGTACAGCAGGCCGTGTAGGCCGGATCGCCGGGCTGGTGGCAGGAGCCGTGGAGCCGCGAAGACAGGGCGGCGATTGCCGCCGATGAGACCGGGTTGGTGGAGAGCAGTGCCGTGGACATGTCGAACTCCTGTTGCGATATGCCCGAATTGTCGGCCCGGTTGGCTGTTGCCTCCAGTTCAGGAACTGAAGCGATCAAGCTACTGAATCTGTACTAGCCGGCCGGCCGGAAGCGGCGTTACCATGTGCCAGCGTGCGATGGAGGGCCAGATGGCCGAAGGCACCTACAAGCAGTTCTGCCCGGTCGCGATGGCGTCAGAAGTGCTCTGCAATCGCTGGACGATGATCGTGGTGCGTGAACTGGTCTGCGGCTCGACGCGGTTCAACGATCTGAAGCGTGGTGTGCCCCGAATGTCGCCGGCGCTCCTCTCCAAGCGGCTCAAGGACCTCGAGCTCGCAGGCGTCATCCGGCGCGTGCCGATCGGAGCCAAGCCGGGCAGCTATGAATATCATCTCACCGAGGCCGGGCGGGAGCTCGAGCCGATCGTCAAGGCCATGGGCTTCTGGGGACAGCGATGGGTCGAAACTGCACCCACGCTGCAGAATGTCGATCCGGAGCTGCTCATGTGGGACATGAGGCGCAGCATCAAGGTGGCCGCCTTGCCCCGGCAGCGCACGGTGGTTCAGTTCATCTACTCCGATCGGCCGGAGAAGAAGCGCCGCTACTGGCTGGTCGTCGAGGCGAACGGGGCGGTCGACGTCTGTTCCATCGACCCCGGCTTCGAAGTCGATCTCTATGTGACAACGGATCTCCGAACGATGACCGCGATCTGGCTGGGGATCACGACTATCCCCGCCGAGATCGAGCGCGACAGGTTCACAGCGGTCGGAGACCGGCGACTGGAACAGCAGATGCCGGCCTGGCTCGGGCTCAGCACCTTCGCCACGGAACACAAGCGGGCGGGATAACCTGGCCATCCGCCCATAGGCTTGACCGCAATGCGCCATGGCGCAGCCGCTCGCTCGTGTCCGGCCGTCGCACACGCCGCTCTGCATCAAAGCCGCGCCAGCGCTACGCCGGCAGGGCCGGGCTGTCAGTGGCCGATTTCAGCGGGCATTCGCTCCGGGCCGGATTCGTAACATCGGCTGCCGATCGTGGCGCAGACCTCAATCGGATTATGGACGTGTCGCGTCACGTCGATCCGCGGACCGTTCGGACCTACATTCGGCGCGCCGAACGATATAAAGACCACGCTGGCACCGGCTTCCTCTGAAATGTGCCTGGAATGTTCATATGGCCAAGTCGGCCACCGACTTCGACTTCCAGCTTGGCGCATGCAGCAATACTGCATTCAGTTTACTATCGGTCCAAATGGCGTCCTTTAGGCCCCAGTAGTAAAAGTGGGTCGTGTTTCCGCCATCCAAATCCTTCTCGCTGGACGCACCTTGTTTCGTGTAAAGAACAACGAGGTCATCCTTTAAAATTTTCTTGTACGGAAACCAGAATGAATGGCGCGTTTTTGTTGAAATAACCCCTTGCCGCACGGTCCCCACCTGAAGAAGGACGTAGTCCCCAATATCGAGGTCTTCGGACGCCTTCATAACCAAGCGCTCTTTGCCGTATTCGCCTGCGTCGGCAATGCTTCGAAGGAATAGAGTCATTTAGCCTGGGCCTTCATAACGCTTTTTGCCGCAACAACTTTTGCGGCAATTCCGACGACAACCATAATGCCACCGATAATGGCTATTACGGGTCCGGCCGCGCCGGTGCTCCAGATCGATGGGGCGTATCCGATGGCGCCGAACCCCAAGGAAATCGCGACGCCGAATACAATCTCCATCCCCAGGTTGATCTCACTTTTTGCTCGAAGGACCGCATGCTCCTTGTCGAGTGAGTGGAACCGATCACGGTAGTCTACAAGATCGGCCTTCTCCTCTTCCAACCGCTCGATGTCTTCGATCAAAATGAGCGCGATGGCTGGGGAAGAAACCTCCTTCTCGGTCAGCGATCGGCGAGCAGACGAGAACGCTTTTCTCCCCTTTGCTTGTGGGGCGGAAGGCTGGCCTGAAGCACCTCCCGGTTCAACTGTTGGATCGTTTCCACTCATTTGCGTCCTCGGGCACAGCGAGGCTAGTTCTGCGGGCACAGCAGCGACTTGTCAAACTGCTGTCTCGGCTAGACTTTGGCAATCTGTACTGCTTTGCGTTAAATGCCATTATCGACGCCTCACCGGCCCTCACCCATGACCATGAGGCAGAAAATAGAGCGGGGTCTGGGCCTGTGACAGTGGCAGAACTTGGTGCCTAACCGTGTGCCTGTCATGGTAGAGATGGCCGGCAAGCACCGAACGCTGCTGGCGCGGGAGGCCATGGCCGGGGAAATGCCTTCCACCGGAGCTGGCCTGCAAGCCGCTGGCCACCGTGGCGGCCGACGGGCTGTTCGCCGCTCTGCTTGACGGCTAGCCGATAATCCTTGCCAGACCAGCGACCCCGCTGGCGATCAATGTCGCCGACGCCAATGTCATCGCCAGTAGTGAGGCGTCATTCCGGATCGTCCTTATTGCCCGGCGGATCCAGTTCATTTCGCTTGTCCTTCCCGCGCAACTCGCGGACGACCTGATATGCCGTCAAGAGCCCTACCGCGATCTGAACGAGGTAGGCCAGAATCTCTAGAAATTGCATCTCTATATGTATTCCCCAATACGACGGAATCCCGCCACGACCCGTGGCTCATCCCTTCCACCTGACCTGTTGTTGACGCCTGTCCTGGTCGGTCACAGTCCCTCGTTATGGGGGCCGAGGGTATTGGGGCCTGCGAAAGCAATTCGCTCGTCTTTATCCCCGGTGGGGAAGTGCGCGCAGTTTGATCGCTGGTTCAACAGATGCATACGCGCATGGGCCACTTCAAGACGTCGATGATCTCTATGCACAGGCAGTCGCTAGCCCATGTGCCATCCCGTGTGCCATGGCGCAGCCGGTCGCCGATGTCCGACCGTGCATTTTCAATGACTTAGCTGCACGGCATAAATGGCACGTGG
>CAMLOA010000125.1 GCA_946481445.1 uncultured Devosia sp.
GGCCACGTCCAGCCAGCGGTCGATCTCCTCGCCCCGCAGGATGGCCGGCATGCGGTCATGCACCGCCGAAAGCTGTGCATTGGCCGGCACGGTGATGGTGGCGACGCTGTCCACCACCTCGCCATTGGGGCCTTCCCAGGTGGCATAGAGCCCGGCCAGCGCCATGGGCGCGCCGTCGGCCATGGTGATGTAATAGGGCTGCTTGGACTTGTCCGGATTGGTGTGCCACTCGAAATAGCCGCTGGCCGGCAGGATGCAGCGCCCATGCTTGACCGCGTCGCGAAAGGCCGGCTTGTCCACCATGGTCTCGACCCGCGCATTGACCAGCAGGGAAAATTCGCGCGGGTCCTTGACCCAGCCGGGCACCAGACCCCAGCGGGCGAAATGCCCCTCGCGCCGCCCGCCCGTTTCCCAGATGGCCGCCACCGGCTGGGTCGGGGCGATATTGTAGCGCGGCACGATATCGAGCTGGTTGAGGAGCTTGAACAGCTCCACCATCATTTCGGGCGGCAGGGTACTGGCATAGCGTCCGCACATCGGCGAAATCCTTCCTCTCGCCACCAATCTACCACCGGGTCATTCCCGCGAAAGCGGGAACCTCTGTTATGAGAAGCGCAACAGGGGTTCCCGCCTTCGCGGGAATGACTCAGAGTGTTCCGACGAATCGCATGAGCCCGTCCGTGACCACCGATCTCCCCAATGCCGCCAGCGTCGCCCTCGTACGCGACGGCAAGGTGCTGCTGATCAAGCGCGCCTTCGCGCCCTACCAGAATCTGTGGACCCTGCCCGGGGGCCGCCTCGAGGCCGGCGAGACCATCGAACACTGCGCCATGCGCGAGGTGCAGGAGGAACTCGCCCTCACCATCCGCAATCCGCGGCCCGTGCTGGTGCAGGCGCTGGGTCGCGATGGCGCCTTTCGCCTTGCCGTCTTTGCCACGCGCGACTTTTCAGGGCTGCTGCGCCCCTCCAATGAAATCGCCGATCACAAATGGGTCGATCCTTCGGCCCTCATTTCCTTCCGCACCACCGCCCGGCTCGATGACGTGATCGCCAGGGCCTTCGCAGTGCTGGGTGCGGAGTGATATGCATCCACTCATGATTGCACCCCACCCCGCCACACGCTCGATGCCTCACCTCCCTCTCGATGGGGGAGTCCGGGAGGGGGTGGAGCCGCAATCTCGGAGCGGGTTGGGCCTGCTCCGCCGCACGCTCACCGCCGCGTTGCTGGCCCTGAGCCTGCTCGTCTCCCCCGCCCACGCCATCGATCCGCCCTACCAGCGGCAGATGGAGCGGCTGGCCGAGATCATGGGCAGCCTCTATTTCCTGCAGCCGCTCTGCCAGGCCGGCGATGCCGACTGGCGCGCCGAAATGGCGGAGCTGATCGCGCTCGACGAACCCGACGAAGACCGCCGCCAGCGCCTCGCCGGGGCCTTCAATGCCGGCTACACGGCCTTTGCCCGCTTCCACCGCGCCTGCACGCCTGCGGCCCGCGAAGCGCTGACTCGGCTGCTGGCCGAGGCCCAGCGCGTGGCGCGGGACATCCACACCCGTTTTGCCGAATAGGCCGGCGTGCCCGCGCCTTCCTCCGTACAATCGCGCACAACCCGTTAACCTTCGGGTTACTTCCTGCGCGCCTCGGCGCCCCGGCCATGCTAACCCGTCGCTCATGACCGCGAGCAAGACCCTGTTCACAACCGCATCCGGCCACGGCCCGTTCGAACGCGACCAAGGCGAGCGCCAGCTCGCGCTCGAATATCTAGCCGAAGCCTGGAACGAGGCCGAGGACGACGGCGTGCAGAGCGCCGCCCTTGCCCATGCGAGCCTGTTCGCGGCGCTGGCCACCTTCGTCAAGATGCATGGCGACGAAGCCACTGCCGATCTCATCGAGCTCCTGCCCGATCGCATCCGCTCGGGTGAATACAACCTCGACCGCATCCTGCAGTAGATCTGCCTCTTTCGAGTCCTGGCCTGATGCCCATCCTTCCCCGGGTCATTCCGGCGCAGGCAGGAATCCAGGTCCGCATCCGCCCACAAGCTCCGATCGCCAATGCGGGCGATCGAGACAGCCTTGCCAGCGGCGGTCCTATGGGCAAGATGACCTCCGCCCACGGAGGACATGCCATGCGTCTGCTCGCCACCACCCTGATTGCCCTGCTTCTGATCGCCCCCGCCCAGGCACAGGATGACGTCGAGACCTATGCCTATCCCGAATACATCGTCAGCAATGACCTCTCGGCCCTCCCCCCTGCGGTCGCCGCCACGCGGCAGAAGCTGATCGACGCTGCGCTGAGCGGCGATATCGAGAACCTCCGTCCCATCGTGGAAGCGCAGGAGTTTCCGCCCACCGTCAGCTATGGCGGGCCGGATGATGCGGTGGATTACCTCAAGACCTATTCGGCCGATGGCGCCGGCATCGAAAACCTCGCCATCCTGCTTGAACTGCTTGAGGCCCCCTACGCCATCTTCGACAGCGCCAGCGACGACCCCAGCTATGTCTGGCCGTATCTGGCCGTGGTGGAGGACCTGTCCGCCCTCACCGCGACCGAAAAGCTCGACGCCTACCGCATCCTCACCGCCGAGCAGCTCCAGGAGCTGGTTGACCTCGAAGCCTGGTACTACTGGCGCGTCTATATCGGCAAGGACGGCGAATGGCAGGCCTTCGTCGCGGGGGATTGAGGCAGTCGGTGTAAGGCAGGCGCACCAATAGGCGCCCCCCGGTCGCGCGCGAGATCTCCCCCTTGAACCCGTGGTACCTGTGAACTAAGTTCATTGAACTAAGTTCATCAGGTGAGCGCAAATGGTTCGGACCGTCAATATCCACGATGCCAAGACCCATTTGTCGCGCCTCGTCGATCAGGCCGCAAAGGGCGAGCCGTTCATCATTGCCAAGGCCGGCAAACCGATGGTCAAGGTAGTCCCGCTCGATCAGCCTGCGACGACCACGCGTCTGGGCTTCATGAGTGGGCAGTTCACCGTGCCGGACGACTTCGACCGCATGGGACAGGCCGAAATCGAAGACATGTTCGGCCTCGACCCGTGAAGGTCCTGCTCGACACACACCTCCTGCTCTGGGCCGCCGCAGAACCACACCGCCTGCCCGAAGCCGTCCGCACTCTGCTGGAACAGTCCGACACCGAGCCGGTCTTCAGCGCCGCCAGCCTCTGGGAAGTCGCCATCAAGCGCGGGCTCGATCGCCCCGATTTCCAGCTCGACCCGCGCCTGCTGCGCCGGGGTCTGCTCGACAATGGCTACCTGGAACTGCCCGTAACCGGCGAACATGCCGTGGCCGTGGCCGACCTGCCGCCGATCCACAAGGACCCGTTCGACCGCATGCTCATTGCTCAGGCGCTGACGTCGGGAATCGAATTGTTGACGGCGGATGAGGTGGTTTCGCGATATACTGGGCCGATCCGGCTGGTGTAGGGGAAGGGACTCCGAGCCGGCTTGTCATTGCCGGTCAGGCCAAGGCTCGCAACCTGCCCCTGGTCACCAACAATACCGCAGAACTCTCGAGGGTCGCGGGCCTGCAGATCGAGGACTGGTCCGCGAGCCCACTATAGGCACCTGCACCGAATGCGGCTCAGGACAACGCCTCCAGAAACCGCATCGGCTGCCCCACGCTCGGCGTCACCAGTTCGCCCTGCCACATAACCCGGTGACCCCGCACCACCGTGCCGACGGGCCAGCCGGTCACCGTCACCCCGTCATAGGGCGTCCAGCCGACGCGGGACTTGACCCATTGATTGGTGATGGTCTCGCGGCGCTTCAAATCCACCACGGTCAGGTCGGCGTCATAGCCCACGGCGATCCGCCCCTTACCGGCAATGCCGAACAGGCGATTGGGGCCATGGCTGGTCATGTCCACGAAGCGCTGGAGGCTTAGCCGCCCGGCATTGACGTGATCCAGCATGGTCGGCACCAGCGTCTGCACGCCCGTCATGCCGGAATGGCTTGCCGGATAGGCATGGTCCTTTTCCTCGCGCGTATGCGGCGCATGATCGGAGCCCAGGATATCGGCCACGCCATTGGCGACACCCTTCCAGATGCCCTCGCGATGGGCCTTGTCGCGCACCGGCGGGTTCATCTGCACATAGGTGCCGAGCCGGTCATAGGCAGTCTCGTCCAGCGTAAGGTGGTGCGGCGTCACCTCCACGCTGGCCACATCCTTGTGGTCGGCCAGGAACACCATTTCCTCGGCGGTAGAAATGTGCAGCACATGGATGCGTTTGCCCGTCTTGTGTGCCAGCGCCACCAGGCGCTTGGTGCAGTTGAGCGCCACTTCGGGCGAGCGCCAGACCGGGTGGCTCGACGGGTCGCCGGGGACGCGCAGGTGCTTGCGCTCTTCGAGCATGTATTCGTCTTCCGAGTGGAAGGCGGCGCGGCGCGAGATCGCCCGCAATATGGCTTCCACCCCGGCATCGTCCTGCACCAGCAGCGAGCCGGTGGACGAGCCCATGAACACTTTCACGCCGGCGCACCCGGGCAGCTTTTCCAGCAGGGGCAGCTCACCCACATTCTCGTGCGTGCCGCCGATATAGAAGGCGAAGTCGCAATGCATGCGCTTGGTGCCTGCTGCGATCTTGGCCTCGAAAGTCTCGCGGGTCGTCGTCAAAGGATTGGTATTGGGCATTTCGAACACGCCCGTCACCCCGCCCATGACGGCACTGAGCGACCCCGATTCCAGGTCCTCCTTGTGCGTCAGCCCCGGCTCGCGGAAATGCACCTGCGTATCGATGACGCCGGGCAGGATGTGGAGGCCCCTGCAGTCCACGACGTCTGCCGCGTCGCCAACAATCGTGCCGAGCGCGGCGATGCGGCCGTCCTTGACCGCGATATCGGCCAGGCCTTCGCCATCGTGGTTGACCAGTGTCGCATTCTTGAAAATCGTGTCGTACTGCGCCATGTCTCGTGCTCCGGGCCGGTCCGGTCCGGTTCTAGAAGCTGACGGGCTTGCCTGTCCATCCCACCTCCGGGTCATTCCCGCGAAAGCGGGAACCTCGGTTCGGAGTATCCGATGACGATCACCTTGCGCGCCGACCGTGCCGTCTTCCGCTTCTCGGGCGTGGACGCACACAAGCTCATCAACGACGTGGTGACCGGGCCGATCCCCAGCCGCGAGGGCCCTGCCGCCTGGTGGGCGCTGCTATCGCCGCAGGGCAAGATCCTGGCCGAGGGCCTTGCCGGCTGGGCCGATGACGCGCTGTGGCTCGATGTCCACCAGTCCGTCGCCGACGACTTCCTCAAGCGCATGAAAATGTATCGCCTGCGGGCCCAGGTCGCCATCGACGACCTGCGCCAGAGCCACCGCGCCGGCTTCAGCCGCGACGGCGGCCACGACACCATCGCCCATGCCGACCATCGCGGCACCCAGCCACTGGGATGGCGCATCATTGCCCCGGCCGGCGAGACGAGCGCCTGGGTGGAGGATGCCGCCTATGATCGCGCCCGCATTGCCGCCGGCCTTGCCGAGCAGGGCGCCGACTTTCCCGCCGGCGAAGCCTTCGCCCACGATATCGGCCTCGATATGCTCAACGGCATAGACTTCGCCAAGGGCTGCTATGTCGGGCAAGAGGTCGTCTCGCGCATGAAGCATCGCGGCACTGCTCGCCGTCGCCCGGTCATCGTCTCGGGCACCGATGCGCCCGCCGGCACTCCGGTTATCCTCGCCGGCCGCGAGGCTGGTACAATCGGCAAGGCTGTCGATGGCCACGCCGTCGCCATCCTGCGCCTCGACCGCATCGCCGACCCGGCCGCGGCGACTGTCGATGGCCAGCCGGTGACCCTGTCACTTCCGGCCTGGGCCACCTACCAGTTCGGCGACTCGGTGCCGGAGGACTAGCGGTTCCTCGATTGGTGGCCATCCGCCCGCTGCGCGGCCGAGGGCGATCCCCGTCACGGTCCCCGGTCCATGTTCGGATAGTCCATTCCCAATTCCAGAATCGCCCTCCAATCGGTTAGTCTTAGGGATAACAGTCTGCTAACGAATTGAGGGCCTATGGCACGCAATGGTGACAGGGCGTGGCAGCGCATGCTGTCCGGCCGCCGGCTCGATATTCTGGACCCCTCTCCGCTTGACGTGGAGCTGTCCGACATTGCGCACGGGCTCGCCCGCGTGGCCCGCTGGAATGGCCAAACCATTGGTGATTATCCCTTTTCCGTCGCGCAGCACTCCGTGCTCGTGCTCGAACTCTTCCGCGCCGGCAACCCCGAGGCCGATGCGGTCAGCCAGTTGCAAGCCCTGCTGCACGATGCGCCCGAATATGTCATGGGCGACATCATCTCGCCCTTCAAGGCGGCCATGGGCG
>CAMLOA010000126.1 GCA_946481445.1 uncultured Devosia sp.
TGATGGACCGGCCCTATGTGGAGGAACTGGGGCCGGGGGCGACGGGGCGGTATAGTTTCAAGGCAGAGTTTGCCGGGTAGGGACGGCGGATTCACCCCTCACCCCAGCGCTGCTTGGTCGCTGACGCTCCCGGCGGCACTACCCTCTCCCCTGAGGGGCGAGGGAGACCATAGCTCCGCGGGTCACCGCCTCACCCCCAGCCGGGCCATTTTCTCGTTCAATGTGCGGCGGGGGACCTGCAGGGCTTCGGTGACGGCAGCGATGGAGTCGTTGTGGCGGGCCAGTTCGGTTTCGATGATGTGTCGCTCATAGGCGGCGACGCGATCGGCCAGGCTCATCGCCGCCGATTGCGGTGGGGCCTTGGGCGAAAGCAGGGTTTCGAGCGAGCGGCCGGACGTGCCCAGGCCGAGCGCGAAGCGTTCGGCGGCCGCCTTGAGCTCGCGCACATTGCCGGGCCAGGGGTGAACCATGAGCGCGTTGATATCGGCCGGGTGCAGGGTCGGCGCCGGGCGATTGAAGCGGCGCGCGGCCTCGCCCAGGAAATGGTGGAACAGCAGCACGCAATCGTCGCCGCGCTCGCGCAAGGGCGGCAGGTGGAGCGTTGCCAGATTCAGCCGGTAGTAGAGGTCGGCGCGGAAGCGGCCGGCCTCGCTTTCGGCGGCCAGGTCCGTCTTGGAGGCGGCCACGATGCGGATGTCGAGCGGGATCTGTTTGTTGGAGCCAACGCGTTCGACGCTACGTTCCTGGATGACGCGCAGGACCTTGGCCTGGGCGAGCAGGGGCATGGATTCGATCTCGTCGAGCAGCAGGGTGCCGCCATTGGCGAACTCGAACTTGCCGATGCGCTTGTCGCGCGCGGAGGTGAAGGCACCGGCCTCATGGCCGAAGAGCTCGCTCTCGATCAGCTCGGCGGGGATGGCGGCGCAGTTGACCGCGACGAAGGGCCCCTTGGCGCGGGGCGAGAAATCATGAAGGCACCGCGCCACCACTTCCTTGCCGGTCCCGGTCTCGCCATTGATGATGACATCGGTTGGAATGGTGGCCAGTTCGCGCAAGGTGTGGCGCAGGTCCTCCATCACCCGGGACGAACCGACCAGGCGCGTGGCCAGCTCGGCTTCGCCCCCGTCGAGGCGGCGGCGCAGGTCGCTCACCTCGCGGCGCAACGCGGCCTGTCCGGCGGCACGGCGGATGGTGGTGACCAGCTGATCGGGCACATAGGGCTTCTGCAGGAAATCGAAGGCGCCGGCGCGCATCGCCTCGACCGCCATCGGCACGTCGCCATGGCCGGTAATGAGAATGACCTCGGCCGCCAGGGCGCGTTCGCGCACGGTGCGCAGCAGGTCTAGACCGGACAGGCCGGGCATGCGCACATCGGTCAGGACGACATCGGGATGGATGTCATCGAGCAGGCGCAGGGCTTCGACCGCGCTGGCGGCGACATGGGTGGCAAAGCCGGACAGGCGCAACCACTGCTCGAGCGCGGTGCGCACCATTTCTTCGTCATCGACGATAAGGACGGACTGGGTCATGCGGGTGCTTGTTGGTGCGTGGAGGTGGATCGGCGCTTTGAGGGCGTGACTGACCACCAGACGGCACCTCCCCCTTGATGGGGGAGGGTGGGAGGGGGTGATGGGAGCCTGGATATCAGTGCCGCCCCCCTCCCTTGATCCCTCCCCACAGAGGGGGAGGGTGTCGACTGAAGCTCCGGTGGAAAGCTCATGGGAGATGGACTTGGGTGGGAGATGGAGGAAGCTTCGCGCCGCCTGCCAGCGGCAGCCGCACGGTGAAGGTGCTGCCCTTGCCGGGGGTGCTGGCGACAGTGATGGCGCCGCCGATATCGCGCACCAGGCCATAGGAGATGGAGAGGCCCAGGCCCAGTCCGCGGCCGGCCTCCTTGGTGGAATAGAAGGGGTCGAACAGGTTCGCCAGTTCGCCCTCCGGTATGCCCGATCCGGTATCTGACACGGCGACCTCGACGCTGCCCGGGCGCCTGGATATGCCGATGGAGAGCACGCGGATGGCGGCATGCTCCATGGCGTCGGCGGCGTTGGCGACAAGGTTGATGAAGACCTGTTCGAGATGCACCGGATTGCCGGTGACGACGACCTGGCCGCGATGGCGGGAATATTCCACGTCGATGCCGAAGGCCTTGAGCTTGTGGTCGACCAGATCGAGGGCATTGGCGAGCACCTGGCCGAGATCGGCCTGCATCTCGATACGGGTTTCCTTGCGGGCAAAGGTCTTGAGGTGGCCGGTGAGTGCGGCCAGGCGATCCACCACGCGATCCATCGTGGAGAGGATGGCGCCGATCTCGGTATCCTGCCGGTGGGCCGCGACGAGCTTGGCACTGGCAATATGGGTGGTGAGGGCGGCAACCGGCTGGCTCACTTCGTGCGCGACCCCGGCCAGGGCCTGGCCGAGGCTGGCCATCTTGGCCGCCTGGACAAGGCCGGCCTGCGCCTCGCGCTCGGCCTTCTCGGCGCGGATGCGCTCGGCGATTTCCTCGCGCAGGGCGGCATTGGCGACATGCAGATCCTCGGTACGCTCGGCGACGCGCTGCTCGAGCCGCTCATGGTCGGCCAGGCGCTGGGCGATGATGCGGCGGCGCTGCACCAGCAGCACGACGATGAGCAGCAGGGCGGCGGCGCCCAGGCCGGCGGCGGCCGCGGCAGTCCATGCGCCGCCATAGAGCGGAGCGAGCGGGGTGAAAGACAGCAATTGCCAGCCATGCTTGGGCAGGCGCAGCTGCTGCAGCACGAAATAGCCCGAGGTCTCGGGATCGGTGCCGGCGAGGAGGGCGAATTCGGCACCGCGGGACTGCCAGCGGTCGGTGATGATGCCGGCATTGTCGATGCCGTTCTCGCCATAGCGCTGCTGGGTGGAGACGGCCTCGACACGGGACAGCGGAATGGTCTGCAGTGGCCGGTAGCGCCAGTCGGGGCGGGTGGAGAGAATGACGACGTCATTGACATCGACAATGCCGATCAACTCGCCCGACCGCCACCAGGCCGCTTCGATCTCGCCCAGGTTGATCTTGGTGACCGCGACGCCCAGCGGCCCATTGGGCCCATCAACGCGCTGGGAGAGAAAATAGCCCGGGACATTGGTGGAGATGCCGAAGGCATAATAGTCGGCTCGGCCGCGTTGCATGGCTTCGGCGAAATAGGGCCGGAACGAGTAATTGGTCCCCACCAGGCTGGTCAGCGTCCACCAGTTGCTGGCGGCCACGACCGATCCATCCCCGGCCATGAGGAAGATTTCGCCCGCCCCGGCAGTTTCATTGAGCTTGGAAAGGAAGCCATTGGCGGCGTCGATGGCGGCGGGGTCACCGGCATTGGCCAGGGCCGTGCGGGTTTCGCGGGCCTGGGAGATGGCGACCGGCAGGTAGTGGTAGCGTTCGATGATGGCCTCGAGCGTCCGCTCGAACAGGGCCAGGCGGCGCTGCGCCTGCTCCTGGGTATCACGGATGGTGGCATTAAGGGTTGCCTCGAAGGCCACCCAGCCAACAGCGACGACGACGAGAAGACCTGCGGCGGCGGCGGCCATGTGGCGGCGGTCGAACCAGTTTCGCAGGGTCGCCGATATCGTCACCTTGGCCATCTCCAGGACCGATCGGCAAGAAATTGCCGAAGTTCAGGCCGATCACCAGCAAGTTCTTGCCCATTTCCGACGCAAACTCAAGAAAATTGGCATATCAGCCTTGCATTAGGCGCGTGGCACGCAGCTTGCATTGCAGCAGCCGACCCCCGGGAGGACTACCGGGATCGAAAGCAAATGGGAGGACAATCAATGAAGACCATCGTCAAGATTCTGGCTGCGGGCCTGGTTGCCGGATCGGCGCTGAGCGCCGTCGCCGTCATGGCACAGGACTATCCGAACCAGCCGGTGACGATCGTGGTACCCTTCTCGGCCGGCGGCCCCACCGATACGGTGACGCGCCTGGTCGCGGCGGCAATGAGCGAGGACCTGGGACAGCAGGTGGTGGTGCAGAATGTGGGTGGCGCCGGCGGTACGCTGGGCGCCGGCCAGGTCGCGGCCGCACCGAACGATGGCTATACGCTGCTGCTGCACCATATCGGCATGTCGACCGCCCCGGCGCTCTATGCCAGCCTGCCCTATGATCCGATGACCGACTTCGCCCCGATCGGGCTGGTCACCGAAGTGCCGATGACCATCGTGGCGCGCAAGGATTTCGAGCCGACGACGCTCGAGGACCTGATCGCCCATGTGAAGGCCAATGGCGAAGACATCACTTACGCCAATGCCGGTATCGGCGCCGCCAGCCAGCTGTGCGGCATGCTGTTCATGGATGCGCTGGATACCAAGATGACCGAAGTGCCCTACCAGGGTACGGGTCCGGCCATGACCGACCTGCTCGGCGGCCAGATCGACATGATGTGCGACCAGACCACCAACACGACCAGCCAGATCCAGGCCGGGGAAATCAAGGCTTATGCCGTGACCACCTCGGCGCGCATTCCGGTCCTGCCGGACGTGCCGACCATGGCCGAAGGCGGCGTCGAGAATTTCGAGCTGGCCATCTGGCACGGCCTGTATGCTCCCGCCGGTACCGACCAGGCCATCATCGACCGCCTGTCGGCATCGCTGCAGAAGGCCCTCGCCGACGAGACAGTCGGCAATAGCTTTGCCGAACTGGGCACCTATCCGGTGCAGGCCAGCGAGGCGACCCCGTCTGCCCTGGCGCAGAAGCTCGAGGGCCAGATCGCCCTGTGGGCCGAAGTGATCAAGGCCGCCGGCGTCTCGGCGCAGTAAGCGGCCGGACAGGCAAGCATGAACCCCCGGCCTGCAGGCCGGGGGTTCGGTACAGGGGAGGGACACAATGGCACTCAATGCGTCGCGCAACGACCTGGCCTCGGGAGCGCTCTTTGTCGCCCTGGGCGGCTATTTTGCGCTGGAAGCCATGAAATACGAGTTCGGCACGCCGTTCCGCATGGGCCCGGGCTTCATGCCCGTGGTGCTGGGCGGCGTGTTGGTGGCACTGGGCGTGGCCGTCGCGGCCAAGGGGATCGGCAAGCCTGACGAGGATGCACCGGCGCCCTGGCCGTGGCGCGGCATCGTGCTGGTCCTGGGCACGATCCTGTTCTTCGCGGCCACGATACGGGGGCTCGGCTTCATCCCGGTCGTGCTGATCGCCGGCTTTGCCACCGCCTTGTCGAGCACGCGCAACTCGGTGCTGTCGGCGCTGGTGATCACGGTCGGCCTTTGCGTGCTGTGCATGCTGATCTTCGTGGTCGGGCTGGGGCTGCTGGTGCCCTGGTTCGGCCCGTGGCTGCGCTTCTAGGAGCACCGAAATGGACCTGCTTTCCTCGCTTGCCCTGGGCTTCTCGGTCGCGCTCGACCCGATCAACATCCTTTACTGCTTCATCGGCGTGCTGCTGGGCACGCTGGTGGGTGTGCTGCCCGGAATCGGGCCGACGGCCACCATCGCCATGCTCCTGCCCATCACCTTCACGCTGGGGCCGGAAACGGCGCTGATCATGCTGGCGGGCATCTATTACGGCGCCCAGTATGGCGGCTCGACCACGGCGATCCTGATCAACTTGCCGGGGGAATCCTCGGCGGCGGTGACAGCGATCGACGGCTACCAGATGGCCCGCAAGGGCCGGGCCGGGCCGGCGCTGGCCGCCGCGGCCCTCGGCTCGTTCTTCGCCGGCTCGGTGGCCACGCTGTTACTGGCCTTCTTCGCCCCGCCGCTGGCGCGGGCAGCGCTCAATTTCGGGGCACCGGAATATTTCTCGCTGATCGTGCTGGGTCTTCTGGTCTCGATCGCGCTGGCGCATGGCTCCATCCTCAAGGCGCTGGGGATGATCGTGCTGGGCCTGCTGCTCGGCATGGTTGGCCAGGACATCTATACCGGAACGCCGCGCTTCACCTTCGGGGTGCGCGAACTGTTCGGCGGCCTCAACTTCGTGGCCGTGGCGGTGGGCGTGTTCGGCATAGCCGAAATCCTGCGTAACCTCGAGAACGAGCGGGAGCGCGAAGTCGGGGTCAAGTCGGTGACAAACCTCTGGCTGACCAGGGACGACATGAAACGCATCGTGGCGCCCGTCCTGCGCGGCACGACGCTTGGCTCGATCCTGGGCGTGCTGCCGGGCGGGGGACATATCCTGTCCTCCTTTGCCTCCTATTCGGCCGAGAAGCGGCTTTCAAAGAATCCGGAGGAGTTCGGCAAGGGCGCCATCGAAGGCGTGGCCGGGCCGGAATCGGCCAACAATGCCGCAGCACAGACCAGCTTCATCCCGCTGATGACACTGGGCATTCCCGCCCACCCGGTGATGGC
>CAMLOA010000127.1 GCA_946481445.1 uncultured Devosia sp.
GCACCCGCCTGCCCTATGTCGGGTCCGTCGGCGCCGTGGACATGGTCAATTTCGGGGCCCGCGAAACCGTGCCGGCCCAGTTTGCCGGACGGCGCCTCCATGTCCACAATGCGCAGGTGACCCTGATGCGCACGACGCCGGAGGAAAACCGCGCCATCGGCACCTTCATCGTCTCCCGCCTCAACCGCATGGAAGGGCCGGTGCGGTTCCTGCTGCCGCTGCGTGGTGTGTCGGCCATCGATGCGCCGGGACAGCCCTTCCACGATCCGGCTGCCGATGCGGCCCTGTTCGACGCTATCCGCTCGGGCTGGGTCGAAGCGCCCAACCGGCGCCTCATCGAACTCGACCTTCACATCAACGACCCGCAATTTGCGGCGGCCCTCGCCGACAATTTCCTTGAGATCGCCAATGGATAGACCGCATATGACCCGCTCGACCAGAACCGAAATCCTCGCCCGCCTGCGCGCCAAGATCGCCGCCGGCCAGCCCATCATCGGCGGCGGCGCCGGCACCGGCCTCTCGGCAATGGCCGAGGAAGCCGGCGGCATCGACCTCATCGTCATCTACAATTCGGGCCGCTACCGCATGGCCGGGCGCGGCTCGCTGGCGGGCCTCCTCGCCTACGGCAATGCCAATGACATCGTCGTGGAGATGGCGCATGAGGTGCTGCCGGTGGTGCGCCACACGCCGGTCCTGGCAGGCGTCAACGGCACCGACCCGTTCATGCTGGCCGATCATTTCCTCGATGAGTTGATCAGCCTCGGCTTTGCCGGCGTGCAGAACTTCCCCACCGTCGGGCTGATCGATGGCGTCTTCCGGGCCAATCTGGAAGAGACCGGCATGAGCTACGACCTGGAGGTCGATCTCATTGCCCGCGCCTCGGCCAAGGGCATGCTGACCACGCCCTATGTGTTCAGCACCGAGGACGCGGAAAAGATGGCGCGGGCGGGCGCCGATATCATCGTGTGCCATCTCGGCCTCACCACAGGCGGGGCCATCGGGGCGCAGACAGCCAAGACGCTGGACCAGTGCATTGCCGATATCGACGCCTGGTCGGCTGCGGCGCGCCAGGTCAATCCGGACATCATCGTGCTCTGCCATGGCGGCCCGATCTCGATGCCGGATGATGCTGCCTATGTGCTGGCCCGAACGGCCATCTGCCATGGGTTTTATGGCGCCAGTTCCATGGAGCGCCTGCCGACAGAGACCGCCATACGCGACCAGGTCGCACGATTTGTCGCCGGGAGCGGCAGCCAAGAAGGCTGACGGACCGGACCGGGCGGGCCGGCATTCCATCACATCCCCGCCCGGACGCCGCCATACGCGCGACCGCCGGCCGATCGCGATTGCCCTGACGCCGTGGATCCCACGCGCCGGGATGGACAAGCGTACAAAGCTCATTTGCTCCCTCCGGCGCACCGACCTTGACGGCTGTCCAAGTCCTTCGCACCCGCAATCGGTATCTGTGAGCCTCAGGGCGATGCCGGGGGCATTCTTCGGCCCGCATGCGGAGTGCTCCAAATGACCCTGCAAGTCAGAGGCTGGCGAACCATTTCCCCACAGCGCGCTGCGCTTGCCGTCGACGGAGGACCCGGCAACGACCTGCTGATCGTGCTGTCTGGAGACAATGTCTACCGGGGCGGGGCCGGATTGGATACCTTGGACTTCTCGCTGATCGGCGGGCCGGTTACCGTCGACCTGGCGGTCTCCACCCTGCAGCTTTTTGGCGGCGGTTCGGTCACGCTCCCGGACCTGGATATCGAGAATGTCCGCGGCACCAGCGCCGCTGACACCCTTTCCGGCAGCAGCGATCACAACGTGTTCGATGGCCTGGCCGGTGCCGACACCCTGGTTGGGCGCGGCGGGCACGATACCTATCGGGCCGACCAGACGGACACGATCCTGGAACTGGTCGGCCAGGGGTCCGACCGCATCATCGTGACATCGACCTACAGGCTTGGCGCCGGTATCTCGGTTGAGCAAATTCAGACATCGAACAGGAACGCGCTTGCGTCCATCAACCTGATCGGGAACGAACTCAACCAGCGCCTGGAGGGGAATAGCGGCAACAACATCCTCAAGGGCGAGGGCGGATACGACATCCTGGTGGGCTATGGCGGCAGCGACACGTACTTCGTCGACGCCACATCCGACCAGATCATCGAAGACGTCGGTGGCGGCGCGCTTGACCGGGTCCTGGCGTCAAGTTCTTTCACCCTGGCCGCGGACGACGATGTCGAATACCTCGCAACCACGAACGAAGCGGGTACCGATCCGATCAAACTGGTCGGGAATGGTCTTGGTACCCCGGAGAGAGGCAACCAGATTCTTGTCGGCAATGCGGGTGACAACATTCTCGACGGCGGCACAGGCGACGACTTAATGCGGGGGCTGGGAGGCAATGACACCTATATCGTCGACAGCCCAAATGACTATTTCGTCGAAATGGCCCATGACGGCGCTGTGGACAGGGTCCTGGTCTCCTGCCGCTCCTACACATTGCGATTGGCCGCCGGGGATGTCCATGTCGAGCACCTGGCGACCGTCAACGAGGCCGCGACGACTGAGATCCATCTCGAGGGCAATGAAATTGCGCAGACCATAGTGGGCAATGCCGGGGCGAACTTCCTCCTGGGTGGGGGCGGTGCCGACATCAGCCGAGGACTGGGAGGAGCAGACACATTCGCTTTCTGGAGCCTCTCGGACAGCGGCGTGACGGACGCCACCCGGGACACGATCGAGGATTTCGACGACGTTCCAGGTGTCAGCGGCGACGTGATCTCCTTCCTGCAAATGTCGGGCCCAAACGGCGGAGAGGGCGATTACGACTATGTCTTCCTCGACGGGCCGGGCGACGCCTTTACCGCCGATCGGCAGGTTCGCTGGTATGTGTCCAACGGAGACACTTTCGTCGAGGTCAATGACGGTGGCGACATGGCGGCGGACTTCAGCCTCAAGATCAGCGGCGTCAAAACCCTCGATGCGAGCGATTTCCTGCTCTGACCGGTCAGGACAACGCCGCGACCCGTGGTGTCGTGGCCGCGAGACTAAGTCGACGTGAATGGACAAGCATGCCCTTTGGAGCGACACTGGCCAGACGTCGACTTTCCTATACCCGACCGCGCGCCCGGGCTCCTGGATCTGCGCGTCACGCAGTAAGAGGATACGACCATGCCCGTCTCAGCCTTCTTCGTTATTCCCGGCTCCTTCACCCTGTCCGACGACGGCGTCGTCGGCAACAATATTTCCACTGTCAGGACAGCCAACGGCTCCTCCATATTTCCGTTCGTACACCCAGCCGATTCCGTGACGTTCGAGGCGTCCGCGGTGGTGGTCGACCTGGCCGTGGATTTCAGCGATCTGCTCGGCACCGCGGCCCTGACGCTCGGGGACCTGCTGGCTCCGGGCGATAGCTTCGAAAACTTGTTCATGGACCGGGTCAATACCACGGGCACCGTGACCCTGGTTGCGAACGCCGCCATCACCGAGGTCGGGAGCGATGCCGGTGCCGACGTCATTGCCGGCGCCCTGGTGGCGAGCGCGGGCACCGGCATCGGTACCGCGCTGAACGCCCTGGAAACCCAGACATCCGTGATCGAGGCGAAAACCACCACGGGCGGCATCAACATCAACAATGTCGGGGCGGTGGTGATCGGCGGCAGCAGCGACCAGGTGAATGGCCTGCAGGTCCTGACCTCGGGTGACATCCGGCTGGTCAACCTGGGCAGCATCTTTCTGGGAGACTTCGACCTCGATGCCGGTAACCCCCCGGGCGGGCCGTTGCAGACGATCACCGGTGGCAGTGTGTCGGGCGACGTGCTGCTCACGGCCAATGGCGTCGAATCCGATATTGTGAGCCTGGTCGACAACGACTCAATCACAGCGTCCCGTGGATCGATCGTGCTCACGTCCGGGCGCGACGTTTCGTTCGGCACGGGCGGCGCGGACTTCGACAACGATGTCCGGGCCAACGGCAGCATTACCGTCAACGCTGGTCGCGACTTCATCATCGACGGCTTTGCGGACCTCTCGTCGGACAATTTCGGCGAGAACACGGGGGGCAATGTCGTCATAAATGCCGGGCGCCATATTCAGATCCTTGATGTCACCGGCACCGACGCGTCCGTTCTGGCTGCTGGTTCGGCGGGCGCGGACGTCCTCCTGACGGCAGGCGCCGGCGGATTCCTGATCCTCAACGCGCCCACCACCTTCGCGGTCCAGTCCATGTCCGGCGACGTGATCGTCAGTGTGGACTCGGTTCTGATTGCCTCGGATTCGGGGATAACTGCGGGGGCCGGTCAGGTCATCCTGCGCCCGACCACAGCCGGACGTGCCATTGAGCTGGGGACCCTGGCAGACCCCGCCGGGATATTTGCGCTCTCCGATGCCGAACTCGACCGGATCTTTACGCCCTCCCTGACAATCGGGAGCACGACATCAGGCAGCATGACCGTCACCAATGCCATTTCTCCCGCCTCTGCTACAGCCTTGTCTCTGGTGAGCGGCGAAACCATTTCGCTCCTGGGAGACGTTACCGTCGCCGGAGCGCTGGCCATCAGAGCGGGGGACGACGTCCTGCTGGACGACGTGGCCATCGTCGCCGCCTCCATCGCCATCTTCGTGGACCAGGCCGGCGACGATGGCGGCACCGGAGGGATCGCGGATCTATCCCAGTTGAACATCGACACGGTCACGTCGGTGTCGGGGAACGCGGAGGCCGACACGCTTATCGGCCACCTCGGACGCGATACCCTGCTCGGCCATGCCGGCACCGACACCCTTGTGGGTAACGACGGAAACGACACACTCGACGGCGGCGCGAACGCGGACTCGATGAACGGGGGCGCCGGCGACGACGTCTACCGTGTCGACAATTCCAGCGACACTCTCGTGGAAGCCATTGGGCAGGGCTTCGACCGGGTCTTCTCCACCATCAGCTACACGCTGGCCGCAGGGGTGTCCGTAGAACTCCTGGCAACCAGCAATGCAGCCGCAACGACGGCTATCAACTTCGTTGGCAACGAACTCAACCAGCGTCTCTCCGGCAACAATGGCGTCAACGTCCTCAATGGCGGCGGAGGCAACGACTTCCTTGAGGGCTTTGGCGGCAACGATATCTACTTCGTCGATGGCACCCCCGACACGATCGTTGAAATTGCCGGTGGCGGAACGCTGGACCGGGTGCTGGCGTCAACAACCTTCTCCCTACAGGCCGGGGTCGACATCGAGTTCCTGGGCACCACCGACCAGACCAGCACAAACCTCCTCAACCTGGTGGGCAACGGCGTGGCCCAGACCATTGTCGGCAATGCCGGTATCAACACGCTCAAGGGAAATGGCGGTGCGGACACCCTTCGCGGACTGGGCGGCAACGACTTCTACCATGTCGATTCAAACGACCTGATCGAAGAGACCGCGGGAGGTGGCACGCTTGACAGGGCGCTGGCCTCGTCAACCTTTGCCCTGGCGGCAGACGACGATATCGAGTACCTGGCAACCGACGACGAAGCGGGGCTGGCTGCAATCAACCTTCTCGGCAACGGACTGGCGCAGTCGCTGGTCGGCAATGCCGGCGCGAACATTCTCGTCGGCTTCGGTGGACGTGACGTGCTTCGCGGGCTTGGAGGAACAGACACCTTCAGTTTCCGCAACCTCTCGGACAGTGGCACCTCGGTGGCCACGCGCGATGTGGTGGAAGACTTCGACGACATTGCTGGCGCTGCCGGGGACCGGTTCGACGTTTCTCTCATCGATGCAATTCCGGGGGGCGCCAATGACGCCTTCAGCTTCAGGGCCAATAATGGCGACGCCTTTACCGATGCCGGCCAGTTGCGCTGGTTCACCTCGGGGGGGAACACCTTCGTGGAGGTGAACGTCAATGCAGACTTTGCTGCCGATTTCTCCTTCATGATCACAGGGATCAGGACCCTCGATGCGGGCGACTTCGTGCTGTGAAACCTGAATTCACGGACCGGGCGGGCCGGGATTCCGGCCCGCTGCGCTGTGGGGCCGGCGAGCGGTTTGCGATTGATCTGCACTTGTGTCGCGCGTGATGACGAGATCAGCTGTCGTCGGTCAGGCGCCGTATGGCTCCGAGGTAGTCTTCCGGCATGATGCTGGCGGCCAGTTCGCCGGACCGATGGTCCCGTTGTCCGATGGCATCGGCCAGAGAAAGGCCATCCCGGGTAGCCCGCTGCGCCGCGTCGTAGAGCATTTCGTGCGCGTGATGCCGACCAAGGGAGGCTGACAAGCGCATCATGATCGCTTCCGAGAGAATTTGCCCGCGGGTGA
>CAMLOA010000128.1 GCA_946481445.1 uncultured Devosia sp.
CCGTGGTGCGGCAGGAATCGATGTTCCAGATCGATGCCGTGTCCTCGGCGGGTGCGCGGGGGCTCATGCAGCTGATGCCGGGGACGGCCCAGGAGGTGGCGCGCGAAGTGGGGCTGGAATATTCCCCGGGGCGGCTGGTGAGCGATCCGCAATACAATGCCCTGCTGGGCTCCACCTACCTGCAGGCACAGCTGGACCGGTATGACGGGTCGCTCGTGCTGGCCGCCGCGGCCTACAATGCCGGACCGGGCAATGCCGACAAGTGGATCCGCGCCTATGGAGACCCGCGCGCGGACAATGTCGACCCGGTGATCTGGGTCGAGCTGATCCCCTTCCAGGAAACCCGGACCTATGTGAAGCGCGTGCTTGGCAACTACCTAGTCTATCGGGCGCGGCTGGGAGACAGCCCGATCACCCTGCACCAGGCCCTGCGGACAATCGATTGACCCGGGCTTGAGCCACGCGCCGACCTCGGCCTAAATGGCGCGGTCCAGAGTATGCCCGATGCCCCGCAAGCGAACCGTCCCAACCGACCATCCAGCCTTCCTGCCGCTGCCGACAGACCGCGTCGCGCTCGGCTCGGGCCTTTCGGCCGCCGTGCATGTGGCTGGCCGCCTCTCCGCGCGCAGGCTGCCGGTAGTCTGCCTGGCGGGCTATCAGCGCAACATGAGCGACTTCACCGAATTCACCAGCTATTTCTATCGCGTAGGCGGGGGCGACTGGCCGGTCGTACTGATCGACCTGCCCGGGCGTGGACGAAGCGATGACCGGCAAAAGTCTGAAGACTATTCCTCGTTGACCGATGCCGATGACGTGTTCTCGGTCATCACCGCCCTCGGCATTCCGCGCGCGATCCTGCTGGGCCAGGGCCATGGCGGCCAGGTCGCGATGGCCCTGGCTGCACGCCACCCGCTGATGATTGCCGGGACTGTGCTGATCGATTCCGGGCCGGTCATCGACTCGCGCGGCATTGTCCGGCTGCGCAACAACCTGGCGCACATCGCCGAGCTGCGCGGTAAAGCAGTCACTGCCGGCTTTCGCCGGGTGCTGGGCGGCGACTATCCAGGCCTTCCCGACGACAGGCTCGATGCCCTGGCCGAGCGCAGCCACCATATCGACAAGCGCGGACGGGCGCGGCCCCTGTTCGATCCCAGGCTGATCACCGCGCTTGCCGGCATCAACTTTGACGACGTGCTGATGCCGCAATGGCCGCTCTACGATGCCCTGACCTGCGCTCCGCTGCTGCTGATGCGGACGCAACTGACGGACCAGTTGCACCGCCAGGCGTTCGACGAGATGGTACGCCGGCGTCCGGACGCCGCGGCGCTGACGATCGGCGGACAGGGTTCCCCGGCCCTGCTGGACCAGAAGGACGAAATCGAGGCGATCGCCTCATTCGTGATCCGGACCAGCACCGCCGTGCTCGGGCGGGCAGCCTGACCGGTCAGGCACCAATCCTGGTCAGTTCGGCGGCCTGATCCACCCACTTCTCGCGCCGGATGCGCCCCTTGAAGGCCAGCTGGGATTCGACCCAGTCAATATTGGCCTCGGTCCATGCCGCAATCTGATGCAGGTGGAAGACACCCATGGCATTGAGCGATGCTTCAATCTTCGGGCCGATCCCCTTGATGCGCTTGAGGTTGTCCGCCGCGCCGTCAAGCGGTTCCGGCAGCGTGGGCGGCCTTGGATCGACCTTGTCGACCTTGGAGCGACGGGCGCGCACGGGTTTCTTCCGGGGCGGACCGGCGACCGGATCATCCGCGGCGGCGGCCAGCCGGGCCGCATTGGAGCGCGGGCGCCGCGCTGTTTCCTCGTGCGGCTTGTCGCCGGAAAGGGCCGCCGCTTCCGGCGCCGGTGCTGGCGCCGGAACGACCTGGCGCGTCCCCCGGCCAAGGTATGCCGCCCAGCGCGCGCCATAACCAAGGACGCAGCCGACCAGGTATGCGGCAAGGATCATGACCGCCGTATCGGCGATATGAGCAAGGTTGAAGGCCACCCTAGCCTCGACCTTCCGGTGCGGAAAAGCTGCGCCAGCCAACGACAAGCCCGACGGCGGCAGCAACGGCCATATAGGGCCAGTAATAGCCGAACAGGAACTGGGCCGATTGCCAGGTCAGCATGACCAAACCTCAGAAATGCTGGTCGCTCACCGTCACGACAATGCGCCGGTTGAGCCGCTTGCCTGCAGTGGTGTCGTTGTCGGCAATCGGCTGAGCCTCGCCGTAACCCACCGCATAGAGGCGGGCCGGATTGACGTCGCGCTCGACCAGCGCATTGACGACGGCTTCCGCACGCGCGACCGAGAGCGCCAGATTGAGCTGCTCGTCGCCATCCGCGTCGGTGTGACCCTCGATGTGGACGACCGCATCCGGGCAGGCGGCAAGATCGCTCGCCAGTTCATCCAGCGCCTGAGCCGATTCCGCCGCGATGATGGCGGCGCCGGACTGGAACAGGATGGCGTTGCGAGCCGAGAACTCGGCCAGTGGGGCCAGGCAGGCCGACACGTCCACCGCCGGCACCGCGGCAGGCGTCTCCTGCGAGGACTCGGACTGCGCATCCACGGACACCGGATCTGCGGAGGCGACGGCAATCTCGGCCTCTGGCGCCGGTTCCTCGGCGACGGGTGGTTCATCCGTGGACACGGAAGCAACGGGGTCGGGCTCCGGCAGGGCGATGGCGACCGACCAGCCATCGGCCGGGAGCGATGCGACGATGGCGTCGCGCGCGGCTTCATCGGGTGCCGTGCCGGACAGTGTCCAGGCGCCGTCGGCGAACGACAATTGGCCATCGGCCAGCTGTATCAAAGCGCGCAGGCCAGTCTCGGCGGCCGGCAGGAAATCATCCGGCGCCCCACCCGCTATGCTCACGGCGGACGCGTCCGCGTCGGCAATGGCCGCAAAGTATCGCAATGCCGGCTCGGCCGGCATCTGACCCGCAAGGAAGATCGCGCCATCCCGGCGCGTGGCACTGAAAGTGTAGGCAGGATCGATCGGTTCGGGCTCGACAACGGCGGCTACTGCCGTGGGAGCGTCGGGCGCAATCGCAACAGCAGCTGGTTCGGGCTCAGCTTCGGGCGCAGCCGGTTCGCCAACGTCCAGTTCGGCCGCCGCGACGGGGAGCGTTTCTGGCGCCGGCGGCGGCGAGATGAGGGTCAACTGCCAATTTTCGGAGGGCGTGGACGCACCGGCGAGCGCGGTCTCGATGGCGGAAGCGGATCCCGCCGTGGCCTGCTGCCCCTCGAGCGACCAGACCCGGCCATCAAAGCCTGCCGTCCCCTGCGACAGGTTGGACAAGGCATCGATTGCCGCGAGCACATCCTCTGCAAAGCCTGGAGGCGAAGCTACATCGATCGCGGTGCGGTCCGTGACCGCTTCCCCTGCCCTGACCACCACGAAACGCCGCAGGGCATCGGCCGGCAGCGACCCTTCGAGCGTCACCGATCCATCGGGGGCCTTGCTTGCCGACCAGATATAGGGCGGGGCCGGCTGCGGCTCGGGCGCCGAAATGTCGACGGACCAGGTCTCCGATCCGGCAATGCCCGCGAGGGCCGCCAGCAGGAAATCGCGCTTCTCGACGCTCTCGGCCGAGCCCAGCACCGTCCAGCCGGCGCCATCAAATGTGGCCGACCCCGCAACCAGGCCGAGCACCATGTCGAGGGCAGCGTTGGCGGCCGGCACGAAATCGGCCGGCTCGCCGGACGCGATGCTGGTCTCGTCATTGACCGCATCCCCCGCGTGCACGGCGAGGTAGCGCTGGAGACCCTCATTGGGCACATTCCCCGCCAGGGTGACGGTTCCGTCAGCGGCGCGCGTGGCAGACCAGAGGTAGGGCGCGGCCACCGGAATCGTAGGCACGGGCTCGGCGATGGCCATGGACCAGCCGGCGCCAGCCAATTGGCGGGACAGGAAATCTGCCTCCAACGCCGCCTTTGCGATCGTTGAACTGGGCGTTCCAGTGATGAGCCAGGATGTGCCGGCGAGTTCGACCCGGCCTTCGTCGAGCCAGCTCAGCAGGCCGATGGCCGTGGCAGCCGAAGCCTCGAAGGTAAAGGGCTCTCCAGAGGCATAAGTCATTGGCGCAGCAGGGACTTCTCCGGCCGACGCGCGCAGGCGGGCCTCGACTTCCGGGCTCGGCACCATTCCGGACATGGCAATGGAACCATCCACACCCTTGGCAACCGACCAGGAATAGGTTTCGGCACGGGGTGCCAAGATCTCGCCGCGCGCCAGGACCAGGCCCTGCGGCGCGCCCTGTGCGAGCAATTCGCGCAGGGCGAGATAATCAGCGCCGGTACGCGCCTGCCCGACCAGGGTCATCACATTGTCGCGCAGCGAGAAGCGCCCTTCGCTCAGCCGCCCGAAGGTGGCGAGGCCGAAATCGAGGGCGGACTGGTAGCGCTCGGGGGCGCCGCGTGCCAGCTTCAACCAAGAGACGTCGGCACCGTCGCGTGCAGCAAGGGCATCGCGCGTGGCAGCGTCGGGAGCATAGCCGTCGAAGACGATGACGCCACTCGGCTGCAGGGACGCACTCACCCAATAGTCTTCGACCCGGGGCGGATCGAGCACTATGATGCTGCCCGACGATTCCAGCTCATTGATCACCGCCTGGGCCACTTCTTCGGTTGGCGGCGCACCAGTGAGGCGGACCTCGCCGCCAGAAATCGTCGCGGTGCCGTATTCGAGGCGGGCCAGTTGCTCGATAAGCGTGCGAGTGAGCTCGGCAAAGCCCGGCGGCTCGCCAGACCCAAGGGACAGACCGGTGGAGACCACCAGGTCGCCGACCTCTGCGAGGCGGAGCCGCTCAGCAAGGGAATCGTCGGGCGCATAGCCGGTGATATCGATTCGCTGGCCATCGGAGACGGCCTGCCAGATATAGGGATCGATCAGTGCGGGCGTGATGGAAACGTCACCCAATTCCAGGCCCTGCGGAGGCCCGGCGCGCAGGACGATAAGCAGATCGCGGTAGGCGCGCTCGGAACGGGCACGGCCAGAGATATCGATGCTCAGGTCATTGATCGACACCTGACCCTCGTCGAAATAGCCAACCTGTTCAACGGCATAGCGGGCACCATTGGTCCACTGCAGGCGATCGGGCATGCCGGACCGGAGCTCGAGCGCGCCGTCTTCGAGCCCGGCGGCCGCGAGAAGATCGGCCCGCGTGGCCAGGTCCGGAACTGCGCCCGACAGATCGACCTTTCCAGACTGGATCGAGGCGACCAAGGTATAGGGACGTGCCAGGGGAGCCAGAACGACATCCGAGCGGACCGTGCGCAGCGCTGGCAGAGCCGACAGGCGCGCGAGCGCATCGTCGCTGAGACGGCTGTCCGTCGTCGTTCCGGTCAGCACCGCATCCCGGTGGTCGAAGGACAGCTCCGCCCAGTCGTAGCCGGCATGACGCATCGCTGCCGTGGCGGACGCGGCGGCGTCATTGGCAATGTTGGTGGATGTCAGCGCCAGGCACAGCACCGTGCCTCCCAGGACCGTGGCCAGTCCGGGCGCGACCCATTTGAGAAGGTCCCTGATCATTCGCAATCCAGAAGATACCGCAACGCCGCAAGGCTAGTGCATTTCGTCGCTCAAGAAAACGGAAATGGCGACGGTAAGCCCTTGTTTTCCGGAGATTATCCTGGGGACGGAGACGGTCGCACGCCGGGCGAGGCGGGCGGCGAGAGAATCACCATGGCCGTACCCACAAAGAAGAAAGGCCCGGCGTGAGCCGGGCCTTTCCAAAGTCCAGTGCGATCCGAGGATTACTCGAACGACTTGGCAGCCTTGAAGGTGACCTTGTAGGCACCGTTCTGGTGAGCTTCGCCGGCGATGGAGGAGGTGAAACCACCACCCGGAGCCCAATCCAGGGCAACCTTGCCGTAGAAGTCGGTGGCATCGGCCGGAGCCGGGGTGTCGTGACGACCGAACACGCCCACTTCGCCGGTGACCTTGAGGGTCTCGGTGACAGCAGCAACGAGCTGGGCAGCAACCTGCCAGCCGTCAACGCCGGTGGCGTCGTTGTAGTAACGGCCGCCGAGGTTGATCGACACGCCTTCGGTGACGGTGGCGCCGATGGAGCCGCCGAAGCCATAGTCGGTGTCGGTGCCGTCGGAGGCAACTTCACCCGACAGGGCGATCTTGAACATGTCGAAGGCAGCTTCGGCCGAAGCCAGAGCGTTCCAGTACGAGGTCGCGGTGGCGACGTCGTGACCAGCAGCAACAGCGCCGCGGATCTTGAACATGTCGAAGGTGCCTTCTGCGCTGACCAGAGCGTTCAGCACGTC
>CAMLOA010000129.1 GCA_946481445.1 uncultured Devosia sp.
GGATGGTCTCGAGTTCCTTGATGCGGCCCTCGTTGAGGCTCTGCTGTTCCTTGGCCGCCGAATATTCGGCATTCTCGGACAGGTCCCCATGCGCACGGGCCTCGGCAATGGCGTCGATGATGCGGCGACGCTCATTGGCGGTACGGTGCTCAAATTCGGCGGTGAGGGCCTTGTGGCCACTGACCGTCATCGGGATCTTGTCCATTTCGTCGCCTCCAATCGGCACGGCAAATACTGTTTCCCCAGCCAAACCCGTTCGGCGTGCGCTTCACGATAAGTTTTTGAGGGGGAGCGGATGCAAATTGCCCGCCTGCCACGTTCCGGTCAAGCGGGTCATGTCATCAACATGGTCATGTTCACAAACCTGTTCAAGTCTCTGGGGGAGCCAGCCATGTCCACCGCCGTGAAATCCGCCCTGCTGGCCGCCGGCCTGACGCTGCTGGCGGGGCCCGCTTTGGGGCAGACGGTCCAGTCGAGCGCCGGGCCGCTGGAGGCGACCGTGCTGGCCGAGGGGCTGGACCATCCCTGGGCGCTCGGCTTCCTGCCCGATGGCCGCATGCTGGTGACCGAGCGGAGCGGCGCGTTGCGCATCGTGGCCGATGGCGCCGTGGGCGCGCCGATCGCCGGCGTGCCCGAAGTGTTCGCGCGGGGGCAGGGGGGCCTGCTCGACCTAGCCATCGCCCCCGACTTCGAGACGAGCGGGCAAATCTACCTGACCTATGCCGAGCCAGCGGCCAGCGCCGGGCTGCAGCGCGGGGCGGGCACGGCGCTGATGTCGGCGCGGCTCGTGCTGGAAGCGGACGGCGGCCGGCTCGAGGGGCAGAAGGTCATCTTCCGGATGAACAAGTTCACCAACACCAACCGCCATTTCGGTTCGCGCGTGGTGATCGGTGCCGACGGCAACCTCTTCGTCACGCTGGGCGAGCGGGGCGATGCCGAGCGCGCACAGGACATGGGCGACCTGGCGGGCGGGATCGCCCGCATCGCGCCGGACGGGTCGGTGCCAGCGGACAATCCAAAACTGGAGGGCTGGGCGCCCGAGCTCTGGAGCAAGGGCCACCGCAATCCGCAGGGGGCCACGCTGCGCGCGGACGGCGCCCTGTTCACGGTCGAGCATGGCGCCATGGGCGGCGACGAGGTGAACATGCCGAGTGCTGGCGCCAATTATGGCTGGCCTGTCATCACCTATGGCGTCGATTATTCGGGGCTGCCGATCGGGGAGGGGACGGAAAAGGAGGGGCTGGAGCAGCCGCTGCATTACTGGGACCCCTCCATCTCGCCCTCCGGGCTCGATTTCTATGACGGGGAGCTTATCCCTGCCTGGGATGGCGACCTCCTGGCCGGCGGCCTCAGCGGCAACCTGCTGGTGCGGCTGGACATGGAAGGCGACGCGGTGGTGGGCGAGGAGCGGCTGTTCCAGGGGCAGCTGGGCCGCATCCGGGATGTGCGGGTCGGCCCCGACGGCGCCATCTACCTGCTGACCGATGCCGACAATGGAAGGCTGATCCGCGTGGCGCCGGAGGGCAGGTAGCCCCTATCCGCGCAGGGCGCTGGGCGGCACGGCATAGACGCGGTGCCAGGCGCGGCGCAGCTGCCGGCTCGAGCCGAATCCGGCCCGTTGGGCAACAGCCTCCATGTCCAGGCGGGTCTGCGTCAGCAGTTCGCGCGCCAGCGCGACACGCAGGCGATTGACGAAATCGATGGGTGTCATGCCGGTGGCCTGATGGAACAGGCGCGACAGGTGCCGGGGGCTGGCGGCAGCCACCGCGGCCATGCTGTCCAGCGTCCAGTCCGCGGCGGGTTCGGCCACGATCGCATCCTGCACGCGGTGGATGGCCGGGTGAATGTGGTTGCGCCCTTCGAGCCAGGGCGAAAGCTGGGCGTCATGTCCATCGCGGCGCATGTAGACCACCAGGTGGCGCGCAATGGCAGCCGCGACCTGCTGGCTGGTGAGCCGCCCCACCAGATGCAGCATGAGGTCAATGCCGGCCGTGATGCCGGCGCTGGTGAGGCATGGACCGTCCTCGACGAAAAGCCGGTCATCATGGACCGTGGCGCCGCGTGCGAGCCGTGAGAGCTCGCCGCAGTCGGAGAAATGCGTGGTGCAGGCGCGCCCGTCCAGCAGGCCGGCGCGCGCGGCCAGCAGGGCGCCGCTGCAGATGCAGACCAGCTGCGTATCGGCGTTTGCCACGCGGCGGAGCCAGTCCACGATATCGGCGCCGCCGGCATCGTGCGGTTCGACAATGCCGGGCTGCCCGGCATCCATGATCGCGGTGGTGGACCCGCTGAGGACGATCATGGCCCCGGCCGGCAACTCGTGGGGCATTGGCGTCAGGCCGGCCAGCCGCAGACCGACGGAGCTGGTGACCTCCGGCAGCGGGCTGACATAGGTGACGTCGAACCGCACCTCGTCCTGCAGGAGGTTGGCCTGGCGCAGAACTTCCATCGGGCCGGCCACATCCAGAAGCAGGGTGTGGGCCGGCAGGACCACGAAAGTGGGAACAGGCCGCGTCATGCCGCGGCGCGCGCGGGCCCGACCAGGGCGCCGTCCACCGTGGTGACGCGAGCAAAACGGCCATCGAGCACGGCGGCGGTGCGGGCCTTGATCTCCTCGCTCGACCAGGTGCGGCCGGTGGCATCGGTCAGCGGCATGGTGTGGGTGGCTTCGGTGACGAAGTCGACGCTCCAGCCCATGTCCGAGGCATGCCTTGTGGTCGTCTCGCAGCACTGCTCGGTGCGGATGCCCGAAACGATGAGCCGGCTTATGCCCTGCGCCGTGAGCCAGACGGGCAGGTCGGTGCCGACCATGGCGGAGTGGCGCGTCTTGATCACTGCGAAATCGGGCTCGTAGCTGAGTTCGGCCAGCGGGCGCACGAAACCCGAGGCCAGCGAGAAGATGCCTTCCGGCTCCGCATGCAGGACCTGGACGATCCGATACCCGTGCGCCCGGGCTCCGTCGATCAGTGCCTGCTGCCGGTCGAGATAACCGGGCGAGTCGACTTCATGCCAGCTGGCGCGCTGACGGAACGATTCCTGTGCATCGATGACGAGAAGGGCGGTGTCGGACATTTCCTGCTCCAGAAGATTGGGGTGAGCGGGACTATTCCGCCTTTTTATCATGGGCCTCAAGGCCGATCCCGGTCGATCATCGGACATATCCGGACAAAGAACGGCAACTTCTGTTGAGTCAGGCTTTGACTGCCCTCCAGGCCGCATCGGCAAAGAAGGTGGCCATGCGCTCGCCCTCGGCGGCGTCGCTGGCCCCCCGATGGCGGGCCAGATAGGCATAGGCTGGACCGAGCATCAGGGCATGGGCCAGGTCGAAGGGAAGGTTGCGGACGGCTCCGGCAGCGGCCATCCGGGCATAGGCTGCTGCTCCGGCCGTCCGGCCACCGTCGAGAAGGTCCCGGACGGCGGTGAAATCGGGATCGGCCAGCGCCAGGCTCCGCAGTTCGTTCATCAAACGGAACTGGGCGGGTTCGGCAAAGGCCCACCGCACCAATCCCCCCACCGAGGCCTTGATGGCGGTTTCGGGTGGCAGGTCGGGAGACCATGCCTGGGCAGAATAGCCAGACCAGCCGCCAACCGCCTCCCGCAGCAGGGTAGCGGCGATGGCGCCCTTGGTGGCGAAGAAGTGGTAGATGCTGCCTGTCGTGGCCCCGCTCCGAGTACGGATATCGGCGATCGACGTTGCGGCATAGCCACGCTCCAGGAAGCAGGCGAGGGCGGCATCGAGAATTTGGCGGCGACGGTCGGGAGGAGTCATTGTAGCGGTATAGACGACTCTAGAATGGCGTTCTATAGTGGTGACTAGAACGGCGTTCTAGGGGGTGTAGCGATGAGCGACGCAATCGAACTGGTAAAGCAGTATGTCGAGGCGGTGACGCGGTTCGACCAGAATGAAGTGGCCCGGCTCTTGCACGATGAGGTCCGCTTCCACGAACTGCCCAACCGTATCCGGCCCAAGGGCGGCGTGGACGACAAGGCAGCCATGATGGCGGGTATGCGCCGGGCAGCCAGCCGCAGCGTGCTCACCGGGCAAAGATATATCCTGGGCGACATCTTCGCCTGCGGGGATCGCGTCGTGGCGGAGGCGCGCTGGGAGGGCGACCTTGCCATTCCCATCGGGACGCTGAAGCCAGGGGAGACCATGACCGCCCATATCGCGATGATCTTCCGCGTTCGCGACGGTCTCATCATCGAGCAGCGCAACTATGACTGCTACGAGGACTTTTCGGCGCCCGCGGGGTGAAGGGGACAGGCCGACCGGGGGAGGTTCTGACGCAGCGCCGACAGGGGTGCTTGCCTCGTTGCCGAATGTGAAGACATAGTCTGGCAGACCTTAGCACATCCTCGACAAACGGAGCCATGCATGCCGGGCTTTCCGCCGCAGACACAGGCATTTCTCGCCGGCATTGCCGCCCACAATGACAAGACCTGGTTCGAGGCGAACCGGTCGCTCTACGAGGCCGGCTATGTGCAGGCTGGGGCGGCCTTCGTGGAGGCGGTCGGTCCGCGCCTGCGGGAGATTTCGCCCACGGTGCAGTTCTCCCCCAGGATCAATGGCTCGGTTTCGCGCATCAATCGGGATGTGCGCTTCTCCAGGGACAAGCGGCCCTACAAGGACCATCTCGACCTGTGGTTCTGGCATGGCGACAAGCGCGGCTGGGATTGTCCGGGGTTCTACCTGCGCATCGCCACCGACCGGGTCTTTCTGGGGGTGGGCCGCCACATGATGGACAAGCAGGCTCTGGACACGTTCCGGCACGCCGTGGTGCTGCCGCGTTCGGGCCGGGCGCTTGTGGAGGCAGTTGCCAGGGTCAAGGCGGCGGGGCCGTATGACATCGGGGAGCGAACCCGCAAACTGCCGCCGCGCGGCTTCGAAACCTCGCCAGACCGCAGCGATTTCCTGCTCCATGAGGGGCTGACGGCCACGCTCGAGCTCCCGGCAGCCGCCGCGCTCGAAAGCGACTTCGATTCGGTGTGCCTGCACCACTTTGCGGCCACCTGGCCGATCGGCAAGTGGCTGCTCGACGAGGTGGGCAGCTAGCCGCAGTTAACCCGCTGGTTACCATGCGTACACAATAGTTGCAGCCGGGAGATTTCGACCCGTGTGACCGGGTCCGCCCCAGCTTCGGCGGGCATTGGTTTTCTGGCCGACCCAAGGTGCAATTGGGACGCAAAGATGAATTCGAATGAGAGACTGGCCGTGCCGGCCTCGCCGCGCGCCATGCGCGTGGTGATGGATGGCATAGGCAGCGAACTGCAAACCTATTCCAGCAGCAACCTGCAGATCGTCAAGCAGACCAAGCTGCTGGCCATCAACGCCATTATCGAGGCCGCGCGGGCGGGAGATGCCGGCAAGGGCTTTGCGGTGGTTGCCGACGAGGTGCAGCGGCTGGCGGACCGGGCCGCCGACATCGCCACGCGCTTCCAGGACGTGCTGGTTGGGCGCATCGCACTCAGCCGCTCGATGTCGGAGACGCTGGTGGACGAACTGGAGGGCGTGCGCCTGGTCGACATGGCCCAGACGCTGGTGCAGCTGATCGTCCGCAACCTTTACGAGCGCACGGCCGACGTCCGCTGGTGGGCGACCGACACGGCATTCTGGCAGGCCCTATCGGGCGAGGGAACAGCCGCCTTCGCGGCCGAGCGGCTGGCCACGATCAACCGGTTCTACAGCGTCTATTGCGACCTTGTGCTGACCGATGCCAATGGCCGCGTCGTCGCCAGCGCCAATCCGGCGCACAGCCGCGCGCTGGCCGGGGCGGATTTTTCGCGCGAAGAGTGGTTTCGCAAGGCAAGGGCGACCCGCTCGGGCGAAGAGTATGTGGTGGGCGAGGTTGCCCCGAGCCCGCATCACGGCGGGCGCGAAGTCCTGGTCTATGGCACTGCCGTGCGGGCGGGCGGGCGCAATGATGGCCCGGTCATCGGCACGCTGGGCGTCTATTTCGACTGGCAGGCGCAGGGGCGCTCCATCGTCGAGACCGAGGCGGCCCTGCCGCCACAGGTGGCCGAACGGACCGAGGTGATGCTGCTCGACGGTGCGGGGCGCATCATCGCCACAACGCGGCCGGACAACCTGTTCCGTACGTTCGACCTGCAGGCCGGGGAGCGGCAGCGCGGCAGCTATTACGATGGCGCGGGCAATATCGTCGCCTTTGCCCGTACCCTGGGCTACCAGGAATATGACGGGCTGGGCTGGTGGGGCGTGATCGTGCAGCGCACCGAACAGGACCAATCGATCCGCGATGCTATCGCCAG
>CAMLOA010000130.1 GCA_946481445.1 uncultured Devosia sp.
CCCGGAGCCATGAGCAAGAGCGCGACCGAGCCGACACTGGAGGAAGCCTGCATGCACAAGGGCATGCGGATGACCGACCAGCGCCGTGTCATCGCCCGCATCATCGAGCAGGCCTCCGATCACCCCGATGTGGAAGAGCTCTATCGCCGCGCCTCGGCTGTCGATCCGCGCATTTCCCTGTCGACGGTCTACCGCACCGTCAACCTGTTCGAGGAAGCCGGGCTGGTCACCAAGCACGACTTCAAGGACGGTCGGGCGCGGTTTGAACTGATCCCCGACGAGCATCACGACCACCTGATCGATATCCGTACCGGCAAGGTCATCGAATTCCGCAACGAGGAGATCGAGGCCATCCAGGAGGTTATCGCCAAGCGCCTGGGCTACCGCCTCGTGGATCACCGCCTCGAACTCTACGCCGTTCCCGTCGATGGTGCCGACAAAGCCAAGAAATGATCTTCCGCGTCCTCTTCTTCATATTCGTCTTCGTGCCGGTGATGATCGTCATCATCCCCGCCCAGGCCATCATCAACGCCCTGCGCCTGCCGTTCTGGCAGGTGCTGCCGCGCTTCTTCCATCGCGTCGGCTGCATCTTCCTGGGCCTGCGGGTCACCGTGATCGGCGAGCCGGCGACAGGCCGCCCGACCCTGCTGGTCTCCAATCACGTCTCCTGGACCGACATTGTCGCGATAGGCTCGGTGGCCGATGTCACCTTCGTCGCCAAGCGCGAGGTCAGCGAGTGGTTCTTCGTCGGCATGATGGCCAACCTGCAGAAGACCATCTATGTCGACCGCACGCGCCGCTCCGATGCCGGGCGGACGTCGCGGGAAATGGGCGCCCACATGGCCGGGGGCAATGCCGTATTGCTCTTCGCCGAGGGCCAGTCCGATATCGGCACCCATGTCCTGCCCTTCCGCTCCGCCCTGGTTGGGGCAGCCCAGCATGCCATGATCGATGCCGGAGCCAAGGAAGTGATGATCCAGCCGCTCACCATCGCCTATACCAAGCTGCAGGGCCTGCCCGTGGGGCGCAACGAGCGCTCCCTCATCGCCTGGATCAAGTCCAAGTCGGTCAAGCAGAATATCAGGGACATCCTGGGCGGGCCGGTCAAGGACGTCACGGTGGCCTTTGGAACGCCGCGCCCGCTCAACGAGACGGACAATCGCAAGCTGGTGACCAAGGCGGCCGAAAACGACGTGCGCGCCATGCTCGTGGCCCTCAATCGGGGCCAGAAGCTTCCCGCCCGCGCCGCCTGACGCGAACGCATAAAATCCCGCAGGTTAGGCTTAACACCCGCTTCCGTTTGGCCATTAGGGTTTCGTTAGCTATCACGATCTCCATGCGAGGATGGAGGCGGCGATGCTGATCGAACTGGTGGTGCTGTGGGCGATTGTGATCGGCACCGTGGCGTGGTTCATCCGCGACGAGCGTCGCCTGAAGGCCGAGGCGCTGGATCGTGCCGCGCTGGGCTTTGCCCGCCCGCCCCACTATCGCCGTGCCGATACGACCTCAGCACATGTTGTCGAGCAGGCGGCTGCGCTTGCGCCTGCGCGGCGGACCGGCGGTCTCTCCGAAACCGACCGGCGCTTCATCAAGGCCTACGCTGCTCTCAACTAGCCGCCGCCAGGTGCGCCTTGAGCCGGGCGATGATCCCGGCCGCCTTGAGCATCAGCGCCATGTCGATATCGGCCTCGCTGGCACCGGCGCTGACGTCGGTCCAGACCGGGATGGACAAGTCGTGCACCTGTTCGCGGCCGGCCCCGTTTTCGGCAAGGACTGCCCGCACATGTCCGGTTACCCGGCCCGCCAGCTTGGGATGCGCCTGGCGGTCGCGCACCGCGATTTCTATCAGTTCGATCGTCATTCTGGCCCCATAAGGAGCCCCCGCACCAGAGCTAGCGCGTCATGGTTCCCCAAAGGTTAACGCAAACCGGTGCCATGGCGTTCTCCACAATTGCGGCTTGCTCGCCACTGTTTCGGCGCGGTCACACCTTGACGGCGTGCTCCACCCGCCCGGCATCGCCGAAGATGCGAAGATAGCGGGCAATCTCCTCCTTGGTCCCGGTCGCCTTGGCGGGATTGTCCGAGAGCTTGACCGCCGGACGGCCATTGGCCTCGCTGACCTTGGCGACAATGGAGATGGGGTCGAGACCGGGATTGGGCTCGGGTGCGCAGCCCTCGAAATCGTTGGTGAGATTGGTGCCCCAGCCGAAGGCCATGCGGACCTTGCCGTCGAAATGCAGGTAGGCCTCCTCGATCATGTCGACATCCAGGCCATCCGAGAAGATCAGCAGCTTGTCGCGCGGATCGCGGCCCCGCTCCTTCCACCAAGCGATGATCCGTTCCCCGCCCTCGATGGCGGGGGCGCTGTCGGGACGGAACCCGGTCCAGTCCGCGACCCAGTCCGGCGCGTGGCGGAGGAAGCTGTCGGTGCCGAAGGCGTCGGGCAGCACGATCTTGAGGTTGCCCCCGTAATAGCTTTCCCAGTCCTGCAGCACCTGGTAGGGCGCCGCCCGGAGGGCATCATCGGTCCTGGCCAGGGCCGCCAGCACCATGGGCAGCTCATGGGCATTGGTGCCCAGCGCCTCCAGGTCATTGTCCATGGCAAGCTTGACGTTGGACGTGCCGGTAAAGGCCTCCCCGATCCCTTCCTTGAGCGCCTCCACGCACCAGCGCTGCCACAGGAAGGAGTGCCGCCGGCGCGTGCCGAAATCGGAGATCCTGAGGTCGGGCAGCTTGGCCAGGCGCTCGACCTTTTCCCACATCTTGGCCTTGGCCCGGGCATAGAGCACGTCGAGCGTGAACGGCCCGTAATGCTTCATGGCTGCCCTTGAGCGCAGCTCGTTGATGATGGCAAGGGCCGGGATTTCCCACATCGTGGTCTCGAGCCAGAGGCCTGGAAAATCCAGCACGAACTGACCGTCGCGCCGCTCGAGCCGATAGTCGGGCAGGCGGAAATCCTCGAGCCACTTGAGAAAGGCCGGCTCGAAGATCTGCTTGGAGCCATAGAAGCTGTTGCCGGCCAGCCAGATCATCTCCTTCTTGGAAAAGCGCAGCGTGCGGACATGGTCCAGCTGCGCGCGCAGTTCCTCGATGTCGATTTCTTCGGCCAGGCGCACGGATCTGGTGCGGTTGATCAGGCTGAAGGTTGCCTCGACATTGGGGTAGAGCCCCCAGATCATCTGCAGCATCAGGAGCTTGTAGAAATCCGTGTCGAGCAGGCTGCGCACGATCGGGTCGAGCTTCCAGGTGTGGTTGTACACACGCCGGGCAATATCGGTGTAAGTCGCCATGGATAATCCCACTTCGCCACTGGGCTTTTAGCGCTTCGGGCCTGGGATGGAAAGGCAGGGCGGCCGTCCCGACTGGCTGCCGGGCGGCCGCGCCGGCCGGGTTCAGATTTCGTAGCGGTCCGTTGCGTCGTGCTGTGGCCGGTAGAGGAAATAGTCAAACCGGGCCGGGCTGGCCATGCCGTTGAGATCGCTGGCGGCCATGCCGACAAATGCGCCGGTGAAGCTGCCATGTGCCTGATGCCCTCCGCACTCGTCCGACAGGATCGAGGCATCCAGCACCGGTCCGATCGGCGTGAGGTCCTCACCCTCCAGCGCATAGAAGAATTGCAGCTTGGGCCCGCGAATGGTCAGCGCCAGCCGGACCTTGCCACTTGGAGGAATCTGCACCGGGGCGGCGGGGAATTTGAGGTTCCCGTCGGGCCAGGACACTTCCGAGCTCATGATCAGCAGTTCGCGCTGTCCGTCCGAATGGGCCGTCACGGCCAGGTAGAAGAAGTTGTAGCGGCTGTAATAGGCCGTCAGCCCGGCAAAGGTGCGCTCGTCGGTCGGGGAGAAGTCGATGAGCGTCTCCGCATCATAGGAGAAATGCGTCTGCCGCCGTGCCACCAGCGCCTGCTCGAACCAGGACCCGATCGACTCCCTGCCGTATAGCGTCAGCGTGCCCCCTTCGGTGGAGAAGATGCGCTCTGTCTCCGGCGTGCGCAGCCACTGGAAGTCGATGGGCAATCCACGTTCGAAGCTGTAGCGCTTTTCGGTCCAGTAGGCGTTGTCGTTGCGGGCCCCGGGCACCTCGACATGCAGGGACGGCACCGGGCCATTCTTGACATAGAGCCAGTCGTCCTCGCCCCAATAGGCTTCCTGGATGGCCGTCTCGCGTCCCAGCACGCAGCGGCGTTCCTGCGTCGTCGGCCGGCCGGTGAGGTGCACCAGATAGGTCCTGCCCTCCGGCGTCTCGACAAGGTCGCCATGCCCGGCGCGCTGCAGCGCGGCAAAGGGCGCGTCCTTGCTGGTCAGGATATGCTTGTCCGGGTGGGTCTCGTATTGACCATCGATGGTGCGCGAGCGGGCGAAAGTGCAGGCATGCTCATAGGCCGTGCCGCCTTCTGCGGTCAGCAAATAGTACCAGCCATTCCGCTTGTAGAGATGCGGCCCCTCGACCAGCTTGAGGTCGGTGCCCTGGTAGATATTGGTGATCGGCCCGACCAGCTTGCCCGCCTTGGGGTCGAATTCCTGCAGCACGATCCCCGCGAAGAGCAGCGGCCGGCGCCGGTGGTCCCAGGTCATGTTGACGAACCACTTGCGGCCGTCGTCGTCGTGAAACAGGCTCGGATCGAAGCCCGAGGAGTTCATGTAGATCGGGTCGCTCCAGGGTCCTTCGATGCTCTCCGACCAGACGATGTAGTTGTGCGCATCCTTGAACGAGCCGTCCTTGCGCTTCACATCGGTATAGACCAGCCAGAATTTCTCGCCGTCATGGGTGAGGCAGGGCGCCCAGACGCCGCAGGAATCGGGGTCGCCCCGCATGTCGAGCTGGCTCTTGCGGGTGAGCGGACGGGTGATCAGTTCCCAGTTGGCCAGATCCCTTGAGTGGTGGATCTGCACGCCCGGATACCATTCGAAGGTCGAGGTGGCGATATAGTAATCCTCGCCGACTCGCAGGATGGACGGGTCCGGATTGAAGCCGGGCAGGATTGGGTTGGTGATCTGGGGCATGACGGTGTCCTAGGAGGCCGGCAGGTTCCGCCGGTATTGAATGAAGCCCGAACGCTGCGAAACTTTGTCGTAGAGGGCGCGTGCCGTTGTGTTGGATTCATGCGTGAGCCAGTACACGCGTGAACTTCCTTTCGCCGCAGCGTCGGCGGCGACATGGTCGATCAGAGCGCTGCCCATCCCTCGGCCACGGCCCTCCGGGGCGACGAACAGGTCCTGCAAGTAGCAGGTGTCGGCAATTGACCAGTTGGTGCGATGATAGATCCAGTGAACCAGCCCCACGGGCTGGTCGTCCCGAAGCGCCAGGGCGCCCCAGGTCGGCTCGGCGGGATCGAGCAGGCGGGACCACGTCGAGGCATAGACCGCGTCGGGCAGCGCGGTTTCGTAGAAGGCCAGGTAGGCCCGCCACAAGTCCGCCCATGCGGCGCGGTCGTTCGATGTGATTGGCCTGATCGTCACGCTGCACTCGCCGTCGGTGCCCTGCGCCCTGGCGGGAGCAGGTGGCGCGCAGCGCCGGATGAGGGACACGGGCATCGGGCTCAATCCCTCACCCGTCCGGAGCCTGACTTCGGGTGCTGCGCGACCCGGAAGGGGCGCCCTCTCCCGCAAGGGGAGAGGGCAGTTTCGATCAAACGAAGCGGTTGATCAGGTTTTCGAGATATTCTTGCTGACCGGACCTGGGCTGCGGGTTGATGTTCTCGGCATCGACCTTGGCGGCCAGATCGGCAAGCGAGAGCTTGCCGGAGAGGATGTCCTTGCCCAGGCCCTGCTGCCAGCCGGCATAGCGCGCATCGACCACCTTGTCATAGGTGCCATCCTCGATGATGGCCGCTGCGGCCTTGAGCGAACGGGCCAGCACGTCGAGGCCGCCGATATGGCCATGCAGCAGGTCGGCCGGGTCGATCGACTGGCGGCGCACCTTGGCGTCGAAGTTCCAGCCGCCCGAGCCAAGGCCACCGGCCTTGAGGATCTGGTAGAAGGCCAATGTGGTTTCCGGCACGTTGTTGGGGAACTGGTCGGTATCCCAGCCCGACTGCAGGTCGTTGCGGTTGGCGTCGACCGAGCCGAGGATGCCCAGGGAGGCCGCCAGGGCCAGTTCATGTTCGAAGGAGTGGTTGGCGAGGAAGGCATGGCCGACCTCGATATTGCACTTCACCTTGGTCTCGAGGCCGTACTTCTTGAGGAAGCCATAGACCGTGGCGACGTCGAAGTCATACTGGTGCTTGCTCGGCTCCTGCGGCTTGGGCTCGA